>CAYYGQ010000148.1:0-5654 GCA_964471485.1 uncultured Sandaracinobacter sp.
ATCACCCGGTTGCCGATGTATCGTCGTTCGGCGCTTGGCCTTGGCTATCTGCCGCAGGAAACCTCGATCTTCCGCGGCCTGAACGTCGAGGAGAATATCCGCGCCGTCCTCGAAGTGTCGGAGCCGGACGCGGACGCCCGCGCCGCCCGCCTCGAACAGTTGCTGGAGGAATTCAACATCGCCCGCCTGCGCCACAGCCCGGCGATGGCGCTTTCCGGCGGCGATCGCCGCCGCTGCGAGATCGCGCGGGCCCTGGCGGCCAGCCCGTCCATCATGCTGCTGGACGAGCCGTTCGCCGGCATCGACCCCATTTCCATCGCCGATATCCGCGCCCTGGTCGGCCATCTGAAGGATCGCGGCATCGGCGTCCTCATCACCGACCACAATGTGCGGGAGACCCTGGAAATCGTCGATCGCGCCTGCATCATCTACGATGGCCGGGTGCTGTTCGAAGGCACGCCCGAGGCTCTGGTGCGCGACGAGACCGTGCGCCAAGTCTATCTGGGCGAACATTTCGCGCTTTAAAAGGCGAAGGGCAATCGCGCTCGGGCCGAAACTCGACCTTCGCACCAGCCAGACGCTGGTGGTGTCGCCGCAGTTGCAGGCCGCCATCCGTCTGCTGGCGCTCGGCAATCTCGAACTGTCCGACGAAATCGCGGCGGAACTGGAGCGCAATCCGCTGCTGACCCTGGCCGGCGACATCGGCGAGGAAAGCGCGGCCGGCGAAGGCCCGGATCGGGAAGATGCGGACCATTGGGATTCGGGCCGCGAAGATTCGGATCGTGCAGATTCGGGCCGTGAAGATTCAGATCGGGGACCGGCGGCCGATGAAGGGACGGCCCCGGCGGAGGATGCGCCCGGCGATTTGTCCGTGGATCTGCGCCAGGGCGACGGCGCGCTCGGCGCCGAGGATCAGGATGTCGATTATGTCGAGGAACGGTTCCATCACGACTGCGCCGCCGACAGCGGCCGTGGCGGCGACCTGCCCGACGACCATGGTTTCGACAATATGGCCGCCGACGGGCCGTCGCTTGCGGAATTTCTGCAACAGCAGGCGCTGCCTCTGGACGGAGTCGACCTCGCCATCGCCCTCCAGATCATTTCGCTGATCGACGAGGCCGGCTATCTGACCGAGACGACCGATCGGATCGCCCGGCGGCTGGGGGTGGCGCCGGGCGAGGTCGAGCGGGTGCTCGGCCTCGTGCAGGGCTTCGAGCCGACCGGGGTGGGCGCCCGAAACCTTGCCGAATGCATCGCGCTGCAAGCGAAAGAAGCCGACCGCTACGATCCGCCGATGGCGATGCTGATCGCCAATCTCGATCTGGTGGCGCGCGGCGACTTCGCGCAACTGCGCCGCCTCTGCGAAGTCGACGCCGAGGATTTTTCCGACATGCTGCGCGAGTTGCGCGGCTATGATCCGAAACCCGGGCTGGCGCATGGCGGCGGCCGCGCGATTCCGGTCGTCCCCGACATCTTCGTCCGCCGCAACGCGCGCGGCTGGGCGGTGGAACTGAACAGCCAGACGCTGCCGCACCTCATCATCGACCGCCATTATCAGGCCAACATCGCCGCCCACGCCGCAAACGCGCCCGAGGCCGAACGGCGGCAGGAACAGCGCTTTCTCGATTCCTGCCTCGGTCAGGCGCAGTGGCTGATGAAGACGCTGGACCAGCGCGCCAACACCATCCTGAAGGTGGCGACGGCGATTGTCGAAACGCAGGAAAGCTTCTTCGAGCATGGCGTGCTGCACCTGAAGCCGCTGACGCTGAAGCAGATCGCCGACCGTATCGACATGCACGAATCCACCGTCAGCCGCGTCACCAGCAACAAATATCTGTCGTGCGCGCGCGGGCTTTTCGATCTGAAATATTTCTTCACCACGGCGATCCAGTCGGCCGGCGGCGAGGATGCCTCGGCCGAGGCGGTCCGTCAGAAGCTGAAGGCGCTGATCGAGGCCGAGGATGTGCTGAAACCGCTGTCGGACGATCGGCTTGCGGAACTGCTGGCCGGCGAAGGCCATGACGTGGCGCGCCGCACCGTCGCCAAATATCGGGAATCCATGGGGATTGTTTCCAGCTTCAACCGCCGTCGCCGGGCGCTGCTGCATATGGCCTGAACGAATGGGAGTCTGAAGAAATCCTTCTTGCCCCGACCGGCGCAAGCTGGCAGGCAGTGGGCAATGGGGAAAAAGCTGACCTGGTGGATTTTGGCGGCATTGGTGGCGGGTCTCTTCGCCGGCTATGCGATCAATCGCTGGGCGGCGCCGGACAGCATTCCCACCTTCGTCTATTATCTGGAAATCCTCACCAATGTTTTCCTGCGGATGATCAAGATGATCATCGCGCCGCTGGTGCTGTCGGCGCTGGTGTCGGGGATCGGCCACATGGGCAGCGACGCCAAGGCGCTGGGGCGGATCGGCGGCCGCGCCATCGGCTGGTTCATCGCCATGGCGCTGGTGTCGATCCAGATCGGCATCATTACCGTCAACACGCTGAAGCCGGGGGTGGGGCTTGATCTGCCGCTGCCGGCGGAAAACGCCGACAGCGGCATTTCCACTTCGGCCTTCGATTTCGCCAATTTCATCGGCCATCTGGTGCCAAGCTCGATCTTCGAGGCGATGTCCGGGAACGAGATCATCCAGATCGTGGTGTTCTCGATCTTTGCCGGCGTGGCGCTGGCGAAGATGGGCGACAAGGGCGCGCCATTGCTGAAGGCGATGGACGGGCTGATGCACCTGATGCTGATCGTCACCGGCTATGTGATGGCGTTCGCGCCCGTCGCTGTCTTCGGCGCCGTCGCTGCCACCATCGCCGAGCGCGGCCTTGGCGTCCTCGTCACCTATGGCGAGTTCATGGGCGGTTTCTACATTGCCCTGCTGATCCTGATGCTGGTGGTGCTGTCGTGCGGCGCTCTCGTCATCGGCTTCAAAAAGGCCCTGCTTCTGGCCTATGAAGTGCGCGACCCCGTCGTCCTTGCCTATACCACGGCCAGTTCGGAAGCCGCCTATCCACGGACATTGGAGGCGCTGGAACGCTTTGGCGTGCCGCCGCGGATTGCAAGCTTCGTGCTGCCGCTGGGCTACAGCTTCAACCTTGATGGTTCGATGATGTATTGCTCGTTCGCGACCATCTTCATTGCCCAGGCCTATGGCATCGAGCTGACCTTCGCGCAGGAAGTCACCATGCTGCTGATCCTGATGGTGACATCGAAGGGCATGGCCGGCGTGCCGCGCGCCAGCCTGGTGGTGATCGCGGCGACGCTTGGCCAGTTCAACATCCCGGAAGGCGGGCTGGTGCTGATCCTCGCCGTCGACCATTTCCTCGACATGGGCCGCTCGGGCATGAATGTGGTGGGGAATGCGGTCGCGAATGCGGTGGTGGCGAAATGGGAGGAAAAGTCCGCCACGGCGCCGCCCGAGGGTTAGCGGCCGGTCAGCACCAGTTGCAGCGCCGGTTCGCCGCCGAGAGAAGATTGCGGCGTGCCGCCGCCGGGGGAAGGCTGCGGCGCGACGCCGCCGGGTGAGGATTGCGGCGCAACGCCGCCTAGCGATGATTGCGGCGTGACGCCGCTGGGGGAAGGTTGCAGCCCGTCCGCCCGTGCGGTGGAGGGCGCTGCTTCGGCCTCGGTGCTCATGCGCGCCGCATCGACGCCGTTTCCCCGCAGTTCGTCGATCACCGGCCCGGCTTCGCCGGCGTCGCCCTCGAAGGCGATGGTGGCGTCCGGCCAGGCGCGCAGCACCGCCGCCAGCGAACGCAGCGCCTGCCGGCTGGCGGCATCCTCTCCGTCGAGCGGCAGGGCCACGCCGGAAAGCGGAAAACGCCTTGGCGGCGGCTCGTTTCCGTTCAGGAAGCGGGCAAGGTCGAACGCGACGCTTCCCGGCCGCAGGATCAGGGTGGCGCCGTCGGCCAGGGTGACTTCTTCGCTTGCCGGCGGCGGCGCCTCGGTGACGAGGGGCGTGGTGGAGAAGGGGTTCAGCCGGAATGCCGAGGGCTGCTCGGCGCGAAAGCCGCGAATGCCGACGGCCAGCACCAGCCCGGCAACGACGGCAAGCAGCAGTGGCAGCAGTCGTTCGCCGAGGTTGCCCAACTTCCTTTCTCCGTTCGTCAGTCGGCGAAATACTTGTCGAAATCGCCGATGGGCGCAAGGGGATAGGCGAACATCAGGCCTGTGGCGCCCGGCGGCGGAACGCCAGCGCCTCGGCGACGTGGTGGCGCCGGGTGACCGGCTCGCCGTCGAGGTCGGCGATCGTGCGGGCGACGCGCAGCACCCTGGTCCAGCCGCGGGCGGAAAGATTGAGGGTGGCGCTGGCGCGGACAAGGGTTTCGCGGGCGTCCGCCGCCAGCAGGCTGTCCTGCTCCAGCAGCCGGCTTTCCGCCGCGGCGTTGGTGCGCGCGGCCAGCGCCCGATAGCGCCTTTCCTGCAAGGCGCGCGCCGCCGCCACACGGGCCGCGACCTCGGCGCTTCGTTCGCCGGCGGCGGGGAGGGCGAGGTCGCTGGCCTTCACCGCCTGCACGTCGACGAAAAGGTCGATGCGGTCGAGCAGGGGGCCGGACAGTTTCGCCTGATAGTCGGCGGCGCAGCGCGGCGCCCGCGAGCAGGC
The DNA here is from genome assembly GCA_964471485.1 of uncultured Sandaracinobacter sp. Taxonomy (GTDB): domain Bacteria; phylum Pseudomonadota; class Alphaproteobacteria; order Sphingomonadales; family Sphingomonadaceae; genus Sandaracinobacteroides. The sequence goes on from CAYYGQ010000148.1 coordinate 4,601, forward strand.
CAGCGCCGGGTCGTCCAGATGGCCGCAGCGGCAGGGGTTCATCGCCGCCACCAGCTGCACTTCTGACGGATAGGTGACATGGAGGGCGGCGCGCGCCACTTCCACCTGCCCGCGCTCCAGCGGCTGGCGCAGGGCGTCGAGCACGCCGCGCTGAAATTCCGGCAGCTCGTCGAGAAACAGCACCCCCAGATGCGCGAGGCTGACTTCGCCCGGCCGCGCCCTGGCGCCGCCGCCGACGAGCGCCGCCATCGAGGCTGAATGGTGCGGGCTGCGGAACGGCCGGGCCTGCTGGATGCGGCCTTTGTCCAGCGGCCCGGCTATTGATGCGATCATCGCCACTTCGAGGGCCTCCGCCGGCGACAGCGGCGGCAGAATGCCGGGGAGGGCGGCGGCCATCATGGATTTCCCGGCGCCGGGCGGGCCGGACAACAGCAGATTATGGCCGCCGGCGGCGGCGATTTCGAGCGCGCGCTTCGGCGTTTCCTGGCCCTTGACATCGCCGAGATCGGGGCCGCTGAAGGGGATGGTTTCGAATTGCGCCGGCCGGGCTTCGGGCAGCGGCGCGCTGCCCTTCAGATGGGCGACGAGGGCGTGGAGATCGGGGGCGGCCACCACGTCGAGGCCGCCGTCCGGGCCGGCCGCCCAGGCGGCTTCCGCCCCTTGCGCGCCGGGGCAGATCAGGCCGAGGCCGGTGCTGCGCGCGTGCAGCGCCGCCAGCAGCACGCCCGGCGACGGCGTGATGCGGCCGTCGAGCGCCAGTTCGCCGACCGCCACATAATGGGCGAGCGTTTCGGCATCGACCACGCCCATCGCGCCCAGCAGGCCAAGGGCGATGGGCAGATCATAGTGCGAGCCGGCCTTTTCGAGGTCGGCTGGCGCCAGATTGACGGTGATCTTCTTCGCCGGCATGGCGAGGCCAAGGGCGGCGAACGCCGCCGTCACCCGGTCGCGGCTTTCCTTCACCGCCTTGTCGGGCAAGCCGACGACGACGAAGCTGACGAGGCCGGCGGCAAGCTGCACCTGCACGTCGACCGGCCTTGCGTCGATGCCCTCG
>CAYYGQ010000149.1:0-5622 GCA_964471485.1 uncultured Sandaracinobacter sp.
CTACACCGGCCGCCCCGAACAGGCGAGGAGGAATGTCGAGACGGTGCCATGCAGGCGGGGAATGGGCGGGGAATGCCGGCGCCCCCTCAGGGCAGGCGGTTGCCCTGCTCGTCGATCAGCAGTTCGCGGCGGCCGACATGGTCGGGGCTGCTGACGAGGCCCATTTCCTCCATCTGCTCGATCAGGCGCGCCGCCGAATTATAGCCGATCCGCAATTGCCGTTGCAGATAGCTGATGGTGGCCTTGCGCGAAGTCGCCACCACCTGGATGGCCTGCGAAAGCAGGTCGCCGTCGCCGGCGGCCGCCCGGCCGCCGGGGGAGGCGCCGGCGCCGAAGTCGAGCGAGGCTTCGCCGTCCTCGGGTTCTTCGGTGACGCTCGACACATAGTCGGGCGTGCCCTGCGCGCGCCAGTGGCGGGCCACCGCCTCGACTTCCTCGTCGGAGACGAAGGGGCCGTGGACGCGCACGCTCTGCCGGCCGCCGGGCATGTAGAGCATGTCGCCCTTCCCCAGCAGCTGCTCGGCGCCCATTTCGCCCAATATGGTGCGGCTGTCGATCTTCGACGTTACCTGGAAGCTGATCCGCGTCGGCAGATTGGCCTTGATGACCCCGGTGATGACATCGACCGAGGGGCGCTGCGTCGCCATGATGAGGTGGATGCCGGCGGCGCGCGCCTTCTGCGCCAGCCGCTGGATCAGGAATTCCACTTCCTTCCCCGCCGTCATCATCAGGTCGGCCAGCTCGTCGACGACGACGACGATGAGCGGCAACGGGTCGAGCGGCAGCGACACTTCCTCGAACTCGGGCTTGCCTTCGGCGTCCCAGCCGGTCTGCACCCGCTTCACGAACGGCTTGCCGCTCTTCTGCGCTTCCCGTACCTTCTCGTTGTAGCCGGAGAGCGAGCGCACATTGATGTGCGCCATGTTGCGGTAGCGTTCCTCCATCTGCTCGACCGCCCATTTCAGGGCGCGCACCGCCTTCTGCGGCTCGGTGACCACCGGCGACAACAGGTGGGGGATATCGTCGTAGACCGACAGTTCCAGCATCTTGGGGTCGATCATGATCATGCGGCACTGGTCCGGCCGCAGGCGATAGAGCAGCGACAGGATCATGGCGTTCAGGCCGACGGATTTCCCCGATCCGGTGGTGCCGGCGATCAGCAGGTGCGGCATGGGGGCCAGATCGGCCACCACCGGCAGGCCGGCGATATCCTTGCCGAGGATGATGGGGAGGGTGCCGCCATTGCCCTGAAACCGGTTCGAGGCGATCAGTTCGGAAAGGCTGACCATTTCCCGCTTGCGGTTCGGCAGTTCGATGCCGATGACGTTGCGGCCGGGAATGACGGCGACCCGCGCCGACACCGCGCTCATCGAGCGGGCGATGTCGTCGGCGAGGCCGATGACCCGGCTGGCCTTGATTCCGGGCGCCGGCTCCAGTTCGTAGAGCGTCACCACCGGGCCCTGGGCAAGGCCGACGATCCGCCCCTTGACGCCATAATCGTCGAGCACGCCTTCCAGCAGGCGGGCATTCTGTTCGAGCGCCGCTTCGTCGAGGCCGATGGCCGGTCCCCGTGGCGGCGGCGCCAGCAGGTCGAGCGAGGGCAGATCGGCGCGGTCGCCCAGTTGCAGGTTGGGCTGGCGGTCGGCGGCGGCGCGCTGCGGCGGCCGTGGCGCCGGGCCGGCGATCCTGCGGGTCTTGGCTTCGGGTTCGGCGCCGGGGGGTGGCAGCGGGTTGGCCGGCGCGCCCTGGCCCTGAAACGCCAGTTCGTCGTCGCTGTCGCCCTCGTCGCTCGGGTGGCGCGACGGCAGCAGGCCGGCCAGAAGGGCGAACTCCGCCCGGCTGGGGCCAAGGCCCCAGAGCAGCAGCCCGAGGGCAAGAAGCCCGAGCAGGGCCGCGAGCACGACCGCCATCAGCGCCGGGTCAAGCCCGGCCGGCCAGGGAAGGGCGGCCACCATGCGCGCCAGCGCCAGGCCGACGACACCGCCGGCGCCGGCGTCGAGTTCGCCGAGCGGCGCCGGCCAGGCCAGGCCGAAGGCGGCCGAAGCCGGCAGCATGGCGACCAGCGTCAGCAGCAGCGAGCGGCGTGGACGGCGGATCGGCAGGCCAAGGCAAAGACGAAGCCCGGCGGCCAGGCCGAACGGCACCGGAAGCCAGGCGGCAAGGCCGATTCCCTGCAACAGCAGATCGGCCGCATGGGCGCCGATCGTGCCCGTCCAGTTGGTGGCGGGGCCGGCGGTTGCGCTGTTGAAACTGGGGTCGGCCGGGTTGTAGCTGACAAGGGCGGCCGCGAAGGCCGCCACCAGGGCCAGCACGGCAAGGCCGAGAAGAATGCGGCCGCCCTGGCGCAGCATGGCCCGCAGTCGCTCGCGCCGCGATGGCCCCCGCGCGGACCGCCGCGACGGCGAGGCGCGCCGGCCGGCCCGTTTCCAGGGAACGCCGTCCATCAGAGTCCGGTAGGTGGTCGCCACATCTTCTCCCGCAACCGAGTTCTCCCGCAACCGAGGCCGCCTGTTGGCGATCATGCCGGTTCGGCGGCCGTCCGGCAAGCGTTTGTTCCTGTTTTGGCCCATTTGGCCGCTCTGCCGCGGTTTTGCGGGCTTATCAACATCAGGGGATGGCGCTAGTTGTGGCGGATGGCAGGCGAACATTCCCATGACGCGCTGATCGTTGGCGGCGGCCTCAATGGCCTGACGCTGGCGCTGGCGCTTTCGGCCCATGATCTCGATGTCGGGCTGGTCGAGCGCGCCGACCTTGATTCGCACCTGATGCCGTCGTTCGACGGCCGGGCGACGGCGATTGCCTCGGCGGCGGCGCGGATGCTGCGCGCGCTCGGCCTTGGCGACGTGCTCGATCGCGCCGGCTGCCCGATCCTCGGCATTCGCGTGACCGATGGCCTGTCGCCCCGGCTGCTGCATTTCGACAGCGCCGAGGCCGAGCCTTCGGAGCCGCTCGGCATCATGCTGGAAAACCGCGAGCTTCGCTTCGCGCTGCTGCAACGGCTGCGGCAGGATGGGCGGGTGCGCCTCTATGCGCCTGCTGCAATCCGCGAAACGGTGCGCGATTCGAACTCTGCCCGCGTCTGTCTTGCCGACGGGCGGGAACTGGTGGCGCCGGTTGTGCTCGCCTGCGACGGCCGTGGTTCGATGCTGCGGCGGCAGGCTGGAATCCGGCTGGCGGAATGGCGCTACGACGCCACCGCCATCGTCTCCATGCTGGCGCACGAGCGCCCGCACGGCCATGTCGCCAGCGAACTTTTCTATCCGGCCGGCCCGTTCGCGCAACTGCCGATGAACGATCTCGCCGACGGGCGGCACCGCTCGGCGCTGGTGTGGACGGTGCGCCGCCGCGACGCCGACGGCGTGAAGGCGCTGTCGGCGCGCGCCTTCGCCCACGAAGTGGAGCAGCGCATGGGCGGCTTTCTCGGCCATGTCGAAACCATCGCTCCGGCGCAGAGTTTTCCGCTCAATCTGCAACACGCCGAACGTTACTGGGCGAATCGCCTCATTCTGGTGGGCGATGCGGCGCACGGCATCCATCCGATCGCCGGCCAGGGCCTGAACCTTGGGCTGCGCGACGTGGCGGCGCTGGCACAGGTGCTGGCCGAGGCGGCACGCACCGGCCTTGACCTTGGCCATGCCGATGTCGCCCGCCGCTATGAACGCTGGCGCCGCGCCGACAACAGCGCCACGGCCGCCGCGACCGATGCCCTGGTCCGCCTGTTCGCCATTCCCGGGCGGCGGGCGCAGTTCGTCCGTTCGATGGGGCTTGCCGCCGTCAACCGCCTGCCGTTGCTGCGCCGCGCCTTCATGGCCGTCGCCCGCGGCGAAACCGGCGACCGGCCGCCGTTGCTGCGCGGCGAGATCGGCTGAAGCTATTGCATGAAGCCGCCGCCGGCACCCGGTTCGGCGAAACGCATCAGCGTTGCCAGCGTCGCGGCGCGGGCGGCCAGGTCGTCGCTTTCCAGCAGCGCCTGCCGCTCGGCGACCGAGAAGGGGCAGACCGTCGCCAGGCTGTGGACGAGGCTTTCGTCGTCGGCGCCGTGGATGGCGTTCCAGTCCGCCGACAGATCCTGCGCCGCGAGATAGCCGCGAAGCGTTGACTCGAGGTCGGCGCGGCCGGCCGCCGCAAGCGGCGCCGGAGGGGTGCGGTCGGCCGGGAAGGAAGTATAGTCCGCTTCGCCCGCTCGCCAGGCGGCGGCGGTGGCCACTTCTCCCCGCAGCCGGAAGCGGTTGATTCCAGAAAGCAGGATCAGCAGGCGGCCGTCGTCGGTTTCGCTCAGGCTGGCGATGCGGCCCAGCGTGCCGACCTCGTAGAGCGCCGGTGGCTCGGTGCCGTCGCGCGGCTGGACGATGCCGATCAACTGGTCGCCGGCCATGGCGTCCCGTACCATCGACAGATAGCGCGACTCGAAGATTTGCAACGGCAGTTGCGCGCGTGGCAGCAGAATCACGCCCGGCAGCGGAAACAGACGGACGGCGGACGGCAGATCCGTCGACCAGCCGGGCGGGGGATGCGCCATCCGGCCTTCCCGGTCAGGCAAACAGCAGATGCGACAATTTGCGGCGGCTGGCGATCGACCATGGATCCGACAGCCCCCGCGCCTCGATCAGCTTCAGCAGTTGCGTTCGCGCGGCGCCGTCGTTCCAGGCGCGGTCGGCGGCGATCGAGGCCAGCAACTGCTCGGCGGCGTCGTCGAGGCGGCCGCCGGCGAACAGCGCCAGCGCCAGATCGATGCGCGCCTGATGGTCGGACGGGTCGGCGGCGATGCGCTGCTCCAGCGCCGCCACCTCGGTTGCCGGGGTTGCCGATTCGGCAAGATCAAGGGCGGCGCGCGCCTGGAGAACGGCCGCGTCGCCGCTGTCGGCGGCAACGGCGGCCAGCGCCGCCCTGGCGTCCTCTGTCCGGCCGAGCGCCAGCAGCGCCCGCGCATGGCCGGCGGCAATATCCGCCCGTTCGGGATGCTCTGTTGCAAGGGCGGCGAAGGCATCCGCCGCCGCTGCCGCCTCGCCGGCATCGAGGAGGGCGTTGGCGGCCTCCACCGTTTCCTCGATGGAGGCTTCCTCGGCTGTTGGCGGCAGGGCCGCCAGCAGGCGCTCGATGAACGCCTTGATCTCGCGTTCGGACTTGACGCCGACGAAGCCATCGACCGGGTTGCCGCCGAGGAAGGCGTAGACGGTCGGCACCGACTGGATTCGGAACTGTTCGGCCAGCAGGCGCTGCTGGTCGATGTCGATCGCCACCTGTTTCGTCCGCCCCTGGCCATGCTCGGCGATGGCCTTGTCGAGGATGGGCGCGAGCTGTTTGCAGGGACCGCACCAGGTGGCGGTGAAGCGGACGAGGACCAGCTGGTCGAGCGATGCTTCGAGGACATCGCGGCGGAAGGCATCGACCGCTGCGCGATCTTCGGCCGACATTGCGTTGGGCGTGGAAAGAGAGGCCACCTGTTGCTCCATATTCCTGATGGTGTGTCTTTATATGGAGTGGCGGCGGGTGGATGGAAGGGGCTTGCATGGATCGTGCGCTTTCGCTAATCCCGCGCCTCGTCACGGCGGCGCCTGTGTTTTTTCGGGTCGCGGCGGCGGACATGGAGTGCGGGCGTAGCTCAGGGGTAGAGCGCAACCT
>CAYYGQ010000150.1:0-5613 GCA_964471485.1 uncultured Sandaracinobacter sp.
GCAGATAGCCAAGGCCAAGCGCCGAACGAAGATACAGCGGCAACCGGGTGATGTCGACGCCAGCCAGCAGCTCCCGCCCCTGGTCGGGGGCGGCAAGGCCCATCACCGAATAGAAGCAGGTGGTCTTGCCGGCGCCGTTCGGGCCGAGCAGGCCGACCACCTCGCCCCGGTTCACCGACAGCGAAACGTCGCGCAGCACCACCCGCTTGTCGTAGGACTTGCCGATCGACACCACGGCCAGCCCCGAATCATGCCCCGAATCCAGCCCTGAATCGGACAGCGCCGCGCGCGCCGGCGCCCGCCCCTCAGCTTCGATCACATCTGCTTCCATGGCCAACTGGGCCTATCCTTTTCAAAAACACCGTTTTCGCGCAGTTGGCGCGATTCTTGCTTTATTCGGAATCTATCGACCGAAAAATCACAGCGCAAGGCGGTGCGACGACGATGACGCCAGAATGGCGGCTTCCGCGCCGGCGGATGATGCATCCAGGCAACGGCCGACCGAAGCAAGGCAGCCGGCCGGACCATGCCTCCAAGGGGGGCGACCGGAGGACGATCGGAGGCCCCGACGCCGCTACCAGCCGATCGCCAGACCGTCCTTGCGGTGGTCCGAACCGCCGACGAAGGCGCCGTTGACCGGGCCGCCGGGCTTTTCGGCGGCCGGAAAGAGGCCAGCCACTTCCGGCAGGAAGCGGATCGCCTGATAGCCGCTCATGTCTTCGCCGTTCGCGGATCGCACTTCCTGCCCTCGCGCCCTGAGGTCGGCGCCGACCAGCTTGAACAATTCGCTTTCCAGTTCGAGCTGGTTTCGTGCCTGCCAGTGCGTGAATCGAGCCGCATCGCTCGCCGCCTGAACGCCGGGCAGGCGCCAGTCTCAGAGGCTGTAGTACATTTCGAACTCGACCGGGCATGGCGTCATGTCGAGACGGGCCACCTCCTCCATCTTCAGGCGGATATAGCTGTCGATCTGGTCGTCGTTGAAGACGCCGCCCCGGGTCAGGAAGGCGCGGTCCTTGTCGAGCGCGGCGAGCGCTTCCCGGAGCGAAGCGCAGACGCGCGGCACCTTCTTCTGTTCGCGCGGCGGCAGGTCGTAGAGATTCTTGTCGATGGGGCCGCCGGGGTGGATGCGGTTCTCGATGCCGTCCAGCCCCGCCATCAGCAGCGCCGCATAGGCGAGATAGGGGTTGGCCATCGGGTCGGGGAAGCGCAGTTCGATGCGCTTGGCGCGGTTGCTGGCGCTGTAGGGAATGCGGCACGACGCCGAGCGGTTGCGGCTGGAATAGGCCAGCAGCACCGGCGCCTCGTGGCCCGGCACCAGCCGCTTGTAGCTGTTGGTGGAGGGGTTGGTGAAGGCGTTCAGGGCGCGGGCGTGGCGGATGACGCCGCCGATGAAATAAAGCGCGGTGTCGGACAGGCCGGCATAGCCCTCGCCGGCGAACAGCGGCTTCCCCTTCGACCAGATCGACATGTGCACATGCATGCCGGAACCGCTGTCGTCGGGGATCGGCTTCGGCATGAAGGTCGCCGTCTTGCCATAGGCCTGCGCCACCATGTGCACGACATATTTGTGGACCTGCATGCGGTCGGCGGTTTCCACCAGCGTGCCATATTCGATCCCCAGCTCATGCTGGGCCGGCGCCACCTCGTGATGATGCTTGTCGCAGGGCAGCCCCATGTCGAGCAGGGTCTGCACCATCTCGGCGCGGATGTCGGTCGCGGAATCGACCGGCGCCACCGGGAAATAGCCGCCATGCTTCGCCGGCCGGTGGGCAAGATTGCCTTCCTCGTACTGGCGGCCGCTGTTGGTCGGCAGTTCGATGTCGTCGATGCGGTAGCTGGAGCCGTTGTAGCCGTTCTCGAAGCGCACGTCGTCGAACAGGAAAAATTCGGCTTCCGGCCCCACATAGATGGTGTCGCCGATGCCGGTGCCCTTCAGATAGCTTTCGGCGCGCTTCGCCGTCGATCTGGGGTCGCGGCCATATTGCTCGCCGGTCGACGGCTCGACGGCGTCGCAGACGAGGATCGCCATCGGCGTGGCGCTGAAGGGATCGAGATAGAAGGCGTCGAGATCGGGCTTCAGCACCATGTCCGATTCGTTGATGGCCTTCCAGCCGGGGATGGACGAGCCGTCGAACATGAAGCCTTCATCGAGATTGTCCTCGTTGACGGCGCGCGACGCCATGGTCAGGTGGTGCCACTTGCCCTTGGGATCGGTGAAACGGAGGTCGACCCAGTCGATTTCCTTTTCCTGGATCTGCTTCAGGATGTCGGCTGGCGTCGTGCCCATATGGCTCCTCGAAGGTTCGATGAAAAATGCAGCTTGCCCGGCTGGCCGGGCCGAAACGGTTCAGATCGCGTCGAGGTCGGTTTCCCCGGTGCGGATGCGGACGGCGTGATCGACCGTCGAGACGAAGATCTTGCCGTCGCCGATCCGGCCCGTCCGGGCGGCGTTGGCGATGGCCTCGACCACGCGGTCGACCATGCCGTCGTCGAGCACGATCTCGATCCGCACCTTCGGCAGGAAGTCGACGATATATTCGGCGCCGCGGTAAAGTTCGGTATGGCCTTTCTGCCGGCCGAATCCCTTCGCTTCGGTGACGGTGATCCCCGAAACGCCGACTTCGTTCAAGGCTTCCTTCACATCGTCGAGCTTGAAGGGCTTGATGATCGCTTCGACCTTCTTCATCCGCGTGCGTTCCTTCTGGCCTCTGTCCGTTCCCTAGGGCCTTGCCAGGCCCGTGCCAACCATCTCTATACTGCGGGAGCGCCTTTGTCGCGCCTCAGCTCTTGCCGGCGGCGTCCGCGGATACCCGTTCCTGCGCCCGTTCCTGCCCCGGTTCCTGTGGCGCGCCCGGCGCCGGGCTGGAACGCGGATCGGCCGAATCGCGGCGGATATATTCGGCGACCACCTCCTCGATCGTCTCCGTGGGGGTGCCGGCCTCGGCCAGTGCCCGCCGGCCCAGTTCGATGGCGCTGTGAAACAGTTCCGGCACCACGATCAGATCCATGTCGGCCGCCATCAGCCGGCGATAATGGCGCTGGTCGTGCGCCCGCACCAGAATCGACAGGTTCGGAAAGGCGGCGCGCACCGCTTCCAGCCGCGCCGGCTCGAAGGCGCCGCCCGCCGTCACCACCAGCAGACGCGCCTGCGCGGCGCCCGCCGCCCGCAGCACGTCAATGCGGAAACCATCGCCATAATGGGCGATCCAGCCCTCGGCGCGCATGGCCTTGATCCGCACCGGCAGACGGTCGATCAGCACCACCTCCAGCCCGCGATCCCGCAACAGCCGGCTGACGATACGGCCGAAGCGGCCTGCCCCGACAAGGATGGCGCTGCCGGGCGCCCCCGCCTCGGCGCCGCCGTCTTCGAACAACTGGCCCTTCGGGCCGGCGGACAGCAGCCGGTAGAGCTTCACCAGCAGCAGCGACGCCACCATGGACAAGGTGACGACGGCGGTGAACAGCGACGCCGCCTCGGGGGCGATCAACATGCCGGCGACGGCGGCCGCCAGCAGCACGAAGGCGAATTCGCCGCCCTGGCTCAGCAGCAGCCCCATCGGCAGCGCCCGGCTCCAGGGGGTGCCGAACATCCGCCCCAATGCGGCGATCAGCAGCGTCTTCACCGCCAGCAGCGCCAGCACCAGTTCCAGCACCAGCAGCGGATTGCGCGCCAGCACGGACACGTCGATGGTCATGCCGACGGCGACGAAGAACAGCCCGAGCAGCAGGCCGCGGAACGGCTCGATGTCCACCTCCAGCTCGTAGCGATAGGGGCTGTCGGCCAGCATCACCCCGGCGAGAAAGGCGCCAAGCGCCATCGACAGGCCGAAATTCGCCATCAGATAGGAAGCGCCCAGCACTGTCAGCAGCGCGGCGATGACGAAGATGTCGCGCGTGCCCACCTGCCCCATCAACTGCATCGCCGGGTTGAGGACGAAGCGGCCCAGCAGCACCAGCACCAGGATGGCGAAGGCGCCGGCGCCCAACAGCCCCCAGCCGCCGGGCTCGCCGGTTTCGGGGGCACGGCTTAGCGCCGAGACGATCAGCAGCAGCGGCACGATGGCCAGATCCTGCATCAGCAGCACGGAAAAAATGCGCTCGCCCTCGCGGCTGTTCATCTGCCCCTGCTCGCGCAGATACTGGACGACGAGCGCCGTCGACGACAGCGCCAGCGACAGGCCGACCACAAGGGCCGACTGCCAGGAAAGCGAGGTGATGCGCAGCAGCATGAAGGTAAGCGCAAGGCCGCTAAGCGCCACCTGCAGCGTGCCGAAGCCGAAGATGTCGCGCCGCAGCAGCCAGAGGCGCGACGGCCGCACATCCATGCCGATGACGAACAACAGCAGCACGATGCCATATTCGCCGAACTTCAGCACATCCTCGGTGTCGGAAATAAGCGCCAGGCCATGCGGGCCGATCAGCAGGCCGGCGGCCAGATAGCCAAGAACGGCGCCCAGGCGGAAGCGGCTGAACAACGGCACCATGATGGCGGCGGCGGTCAGGAACACCACCGCCTCGCGCAGCATGTCGGCCACGGCGACGACGGCCAAGCGGGTCAGCCGGCCATGGCCGCGGCCATCGCCTGTTCGGCGGCGGCGGCGGTGGCGTCGAACGCCAGCAGGATCGACGGATGGCGCGCCGGGTGCGCGCGCGCCGGCGCCAGCAGCGCCAGTTCGGGAAAGCGGGTTTGCAGATGCGGCGGCAGGTCGCCCTTGCCCTTCAGCCAGGCCCGCAACAGGTCATGCGCCAGCCGAATCCCCGCCGCTGTCCCGCCCAGCACATGCCGGCCGAGAATCGACGCCGACGCCTGGCCCAGCGCGCAGGCCCGCACTTCCTGGCCGAAGCGCTCGATGCGTCCGTCCGCCCCCAGCACGACATCGACGGTGACGCGGCTGCCGCAGATCGGCGACACCCGCCGAACGCTGGCCTGCGGCGCCGCCAATCGCTCGGGGAACGGAATGGAGGCGGCGAGACGCAGGATTTCCGCATTGTAGAGGGGCGCGTCGTCCATCGCCCTTTATATGGAGGGTTTCAGGGCGCGGTAAAGACGGAGTTGTAACGCGGCCGCAGATAAGGCCGCACGATGGACGCCGGCAGGCTGATTTCATAAACCCCTTCCACCCATGGCCCGGCTTCATAAGGCGGGACAAAGATGCGGATGCCGGCGATTTCGTCGTTGCCTTCCGGGGTGATCGCATAGCGGGAGGGATCGGGGCAGTCGGTGAAATTCGCGCCAAGCTCGCCGTCGCGCTTGCTTTTCCGCGCCTCGTCGAGCGCCGCGCAAAAGGCCGGCTTCAGCGCCCCCCACATGGCGGCGGGGTCGTCGAACAGCTCGGCAAAGGCGACGCGGCGGTTTTCGCCCCGGTCCCAGATCACCGACTTCAGCACGACATTGCCATGGGCGCCGCCGGTATAGCTATATTGTTCGGCCGAAAGGGCCAGCAGCAGATCGGTTTCCGCCTGTGGCTTCCAGCGCTCGATCCATTCATACTGGATCGGGCGGGTCTGCGCGTCGATGGCGACGGCCACTTCGCTGATGACCCGCTCGCGGTCGACAAGAGCCGCGCTTCGAAGGGAGCGCACCAGAAGCGGCTCCAGCGCCGCCTCCGGCGC
>CAYYGQ010000151.1:0-5581 GCA_964471485.1 uncultured Sandaracinobacter sp.
GGCAAGGGTGAGGGCCGCCATCAGCAGCAGGCGCGATTCCGACACCGCCTCGTGCGCCCGCAACAGCGGCGTCACCCTCGATTCGAGCAGGGTCGCGGCGGCGCGCAGCGCTTCTTCCTCGCCGTCGCGGCAGGCCAGCCGATAGTTGCGGCCGCCAATGGTCAGGCGAACTTCAGCCATGCTTTTCCTCTTCGCCGGAATCGATCAGACGGTCGAGAATGCCGAGCGCCTCGCGCGCGGCCACGCGCAAGTTCCGCTGCTGGGCGTCGAGACGGGCGGCGGCCGCCTCGCCGCGCGCCAGCGCGGCGTCGATCCGCGCCAGCAGCGCGGCGGATTCCGGGAACGGCTGTCGTTGTGGCATCGGCTTTCAACCTCGCGTCAAGCATAGCGAATAGGTTGCTGTTTCCACTGGCGTCAACCGGACATGGCTGCCCCGCCGTTGATTTATCCCGGCCGCTTTGCAAGGGAAGGCCGAACGCAGGCTGCCGTGCGGTTTCGAATCGGGCGGAAAAGGCCTGATGGCAGTGGAAAGTGGCACCCGATGGCTTCGACCCGATTCGACAATGCCGATGTGCGGGGGATGGCGAACGCCGTTCGCGCCCTCACCATGGATGCCGTGGAGCAGGCCAACAGCGGCCATCCGGGGATGCCGATGGGGATGGCGGATGTGGCCACCATCCTCTGGGCGGAAATGCTGACCTATGATCCCGAAGCGCCGCGCTGGGCCGACCGCGACCGCTTCGTGCTGTCCGCCGGGCACGGCTCGATGCTGCTCTATGCGCTGCTGCACCTGACGGGGTTCGAGCGGCCCACCATGGACGACATCCGCAATTTCCGCCAGCTGGGCAGCCCCTGCGCCGGCCACCCGGAGAATTTCGAACTGCCCGGAGTCGAATGCACCACCGGCCCCTTGGGGCAGGGCCTGGCCATGGCGGTGGGCATGGCGGTGGCCGAACGGCATCTGAACGCCCGCTTCGGCGACGATCTGGTCGACCATCGCACCTGGGTGATCGCCGGCGACGGCTGCCTGATGGAGGGGATCAGCCACGAGGCCATCGGCCTCGCTGCACACCTGAAGCTGGCGCGGTTGAATGTGCTGTGGGACGACAACGAGATCACCATCGACGGCGCCGTCGGCCTTTCCTCGGTCGAGGATGTGCCGGCGCGTTTCCGCGCCGCCGGCTGGCATGTGACGGAATGCGACGGCCATGACCCGGATTCGATCCGCCGCGCCCTTGGGGAAGCGGCGGCGTCCCCGCTGCCAAGCCTCGTCCGCTGCCGCACCACCATCGGCTATGGCGCCCCCACCAAGGCCGGCAGCGAAAAGACCCACGGCAGCCCGCTTGGCGCCGAGGAAGTGCGTGGCGCCAGGGAAAAGCTTGGCTGGACGGCCGCCCCTTTCGAGGTGCCGGCGGATATTCTTGCCAACTGGCGGCGGGCCGGAAGCCGGGGGCAGGCGCTTCACCAGCAATGGCAACGGCGTCTGTCAAGCGCTTCGGATGGCGCGGAATTCCAGCGCCGCATGGCGGGGGCTGCGCCAAGCGTCGATCTGGCCGCCTTCAAGGCCGGCCTGATCGAGGCGGCGAAACCGATGGCCAGCCGCAAGGCGTCGGAAGCGGCGCTCGATGCGATTTTTCCGCAGGCGCCGGAACTGCTGGGCGGCTCGGCCGACCTCACCGGCTCCAACAACACGCGGGCGAAAACGCAGGCGATTCTCGATGCCGACAATTATGGCGGCCACTATATCCGCTATGGCATCCGCGAATTCGGCATGGCCGCGGCCATGAACGGCCTGGCGCTTCATGGCGGCGTCATTCCCTATGGCGGCACCTTCCTGGTGTTTTCCGATTATGCCCGCCCGGCGATGCGGCTGTCGGCGTTGCAGCGGCAGGGCGTCGTCTATGTGATGACGCATGATTCCATCGGTCTTGGCGAAGACGGGCCGACGCACCAGCCGATCGAGCATCTGGCCAGCCTGCGGGCGATGCCGAACCTCGTCGTCTATCGTCCGGCCGATTCGATCGAGACGGCGGAATGCTGGGAGCTGGCGCTGGCCGACCGGGCGCGGCCGTCGGTGCTGGCGCTTTCCCGGCAGAATCTGCCGCTGCTGCGCCGCGACCCGGCCACGAACCGTTCGGCGAATGGCGCCTACCGGCTGGTGGCGGCGTCGAACGCCCGCCAGGTGGTCTTGGTTGCAACCGGCTCGGAAGTGGCGCTGGCCGTTGCCGTGGCGGAACGGCTGGAGGAAGCAGGCATTGGCGCCGACCTGGTGTCGATGCCTTCGGTCGACCTTTACCTCGAGCGCGGCGACCGCGCCTTGCTGCCGGCCGACGCGCTGAAGGTGTCGATCGAGGCGGCGGCCACCTATGGCTGGGAGCGCGTCGTCGGCCATGACGGGCTGATGATCGGCATCGACCGTTTCGGCGCCTCGGCCCCGGCCGACGCGCTTTACCGGCATTTCGGCTTGACGGCCGACGGGATTTTCCAGCGGGTGCGCGCGCGCCTGCATAACAGCGGACAGTAGGAGCGAACCGATGAAGGTGGCGATCAATGGTTTCGGACGGATCGGGCGCAATGTGCTCAGGGCGATCCTGGAGCAGGGGCGGACCGATATCGAGGTGGTCGCCATCAACGACCTGTCGGATGCGAAATCGAACGCCATGCTGTTCAAGCGCGACAGCGTGCACGGCCGCTATCCGGGCACGGTCGAGGCCGACGGCCAGGACCTGGTGATCGACGGCAAGCGCATCCGCGTGACGGCCGAGCGCGATCCCGCCAAACTGCCGCACCGGGAACTCGGCGTCGACATCGCCCTTGAATGCACCGGCTTCTTTACCGCGGCCGACAAGGCGAAGGCGCATCTGGACGCCGGTGCCAGGCGCGTGCTGATTTCGGCGCCGGGGAAGGGCGTGGACCTGACCGTCGTCTATGGCGTCAACCACGACAAGATCACCGCCGAGCACAAAATCGTCTCCAACGCCTCCTGCACCACCAACTGCCTGGCGCCGGTCGCCAAGGTGCTGCACGACAACATCGGCATCGAGCGCGGCCTGATGACGACGGTGCACGCCTACACCAACGACCAGCGCATCCTCGACCAGATTCACCCCGACATGCGCCGGGCGCGTGCCGCCGCCGTCTCCATGATCCCGACCACGACCGGGGCGGCGCGCGCAGTCACCGAAGTGCTGCCGGAACTGAAGGGGCGGCTCGACGGCTCGTCCGTCCGCGTGCCCACCCCCAATGTCAGCCTGATCGATTTCACCTTCGTGCCGTCGCGCGACACCAGCGTCGCGGAAGTGAACGGCCTGCTGCGGGCGGCGGCCGAGGGCGAAATGCGGGATATCCTCGACTATTCGGAGGAGCCGCTGGTCTCCATCGACCTCAACCATGTGCCGGCGTCCTCCACCATCGACAGCCTGGAAACGGCGGTGCTGCAAGGCAAGCTGGTGCGGGTGGTTTCCTGGTACGACAATGAATGGGGCTTTTCGAACCGCATGGCCGACACCGCCGTTGCCATGGGCAGGTTCCTCTAGCCCATGCGCTTCCGGACGCTGGACGACCTTGCCGAAGATCTGAACGGAAAGCGCGCGCTGGTTCGCCTCGATCTGAACGTGCCGATGCGGGACGGCGCGGTGACGGACGCGACGCGGCTCAAGGCGGCGGTGCCGACCGTCGCCGGCCTCGCCGACCGGGGGGCGCGGGTGTTGCTGCTTTCGCATTTCGGCCGGCCGAAGGGGCAGCGCCACGACGAGGATTCGCTGCGCCGGGTGGTGCCGGCGCTGTCGGCGGTGCTTGGCCGGCCGGTGGGCTTCATCGGCGATTGTGTCGGCGAGGTGGCCGAGCAGGCGGTGGCCGGGCTTGGCGACGGCAGCATCACCGTGCTGGAAAACACCCGCTTCCACCCCGGCGAGGTCCGCAACGATGCCGATTATGCGCGCGCCATGGCGCGGCTTGGCGATCTTTATGTGAACGACGCCTTTTCCGTCGCCCACCGGGCGCACGCTTCGACCGAGGGGCTGGCGCATCTGCTGCCGGCCTATGCCGGGCGGGCCATGGAAGCGGAGCTGAAGGCGCTCGACCGCGTGCTGGGGGCGCCGACGCGGCCGCTGGCCGCCATCGTCGGCGGCGCCAAGGTGTCGACCAAGCTGGCCGTGCTTCGGCATCTCGTGGGGCAGGTCGACCATCTGGTGATCGGCGGCGGCATGGCCAACACCTTCCTGCTGGCGAAGGGCATCGGCGTCGGCAACAGCCTCGCCGAAGCCGATCTGGTGGATACGGCGGCCGACATCCTGTCGCGCGCCGAGGATGTCGGCTGCACCGTGCACCTGCCATGGGATGTGGTGGTGGCGAAGCAACTGGCGGCGGGCGTGCCCAGCCGCGTCGTCAACGTGCACGAAGTGGCGGCCGACGACATGATCCTCGACCTTGGCCCCCACGCCGTCGAATCGCTGGCGGACGTGCTGAAAACCTGCGCCACCCTGATCTGGAACGGCCCGCTCGGCGCCTTCGAGATTCCGCCCTTCGACCGGGCGACCGTCGCCCTTGCCAGGACGGCGGCCGCGCTCACCGTCGCCGGGGCGCTGGTCAGCGTCGGCGGCGGCGGCGATACCGTCGCCGCGCTCAACCAGGCCGGGGTGGCCGGCGAATTCACCTTTGTTTCAACCGCGGGCGGCGCCTTTCTCGAATGGATGGAGGGCGTGCCGCTTCCCGCCGTGGTGGCGTTGCAGAAGGATGCTGTGCAATGAAAGTGACCAAGGCCGTTGCCAAAATTCTGGGCAATTACGAAAGCGACAATCCCGGCACCAAGACCAATCTGGCGCGCCTGCTGTCGACTGGGCGGCTGGCCGGCACCGGCAAGCTGGTGATCCTGCCGGTCGACCAGGGCTTCGAGCACGGCCCGGCCAGAAGCTTCGCCGTCAACCCCGACGCCTATGACCCGCACTACCATTACAAGCTGGCGATCGACGCCGGCCTCAACGCCTTTGCCGCGCCGCTTGGCCTGCTGGAAGCGGGCGCCGACAGCTTTGCCGGCCAGATCCCGACCATCCTGAAGGTCAACAGCTCCAACAGCTGGGCGACCAGCATCGACCAGGCCATCACCGGCAGCGTCGACGATGCGCTGCGGCTCGGCTGCTCGGCCATCGGCTTCACCATCTATCCGGGCGCCGACGGCGTGTTCGAGATGATGGAGGAAGTGCGCGAGATGATCGCCGAGGCCAAGGCCTGCGGGTTGGCCGCCGTGGTCTGGTCCTATCCGCGCGGCGGCAAGCTGTCGAAGGACGGCGAACTGGCGCTCGATGTCGGCGCTTATGCCGCGCACATGGCGGCGCTTCTTGGCGCCCACATCATCAAGGTGAAGCTGCCGACCGCCCATATCGAGCAGAAGGACGCGGTAAAATCCTATGCCGACGGCGACTGGTCGTCCCAGGCGAAGCGCGTGGCGCATGTGATGCGGGCGGCCTTCGAAGGGCGGCGCATCGTCGTCTTTTCCGGCGGCGCCGCCAAGGGAGCGGACGCCGTTTACGACGACGCCCGCGCCATCCGCGACGGCGGCGGCAACGGCTCGATCATCGGCCGC
>CAYYGQ010000152.1:0-5579 GCA_964471485.1 uncultured Sandaracinobacter sp.
GCAGAACCGTCTCCTTCACCTGCCAGGGCGACATGCCGATCACCGCCATCGACGGCACCGATCTCGACGGCAACCCCGACCTCGCCCTCATCATCAGCGGCGACCAGTTCAACCTGCAACCGACCGAGGCGCCCGAAGGCACGCGCTACGCCTCGGCCCGCGGCGCCGAAGCCGGAAAAGGCATCATCTGGTGGGAACTGGCCGACGACAATGTGCTGCTGCAACAGGCGCCGTCCGAAGAAGTGGACAACCCCGACGCCGGCGTCACCGCGCGCACCTGCAAGGTAAAGACCGAGCCGGACCCGGTGCCGATGCAGCGCCGCTAGGGCGCTCGCCACCCCCCATTTGAAGCAGACGGCGCAATGCGCTAAGGCCCGCCCGCAATCCCTGTTTTCCTGAAAGACCGCGCGTGGCCTACCAATACAGCTTTGTCATGAAGGGTCTCACCAAGACCTTCCCCGGCGCCCCCAAGCCGATCCTGAACGACATCCACCTGCAATTCCTGCCCGACGCCAAGATCGCCATCATCGGCCAGAACGGCGCCGGCAAGTCGACGCTGATGAAGATCATGGGCGGCATCGACAAGGAATATCAGGGCGAAGCCTGGGCGGCCGAAGGGGTGCGCGTCGGCTATCTCGAACAGGAACCGAAGCTCGACCCAGCGAAAACGGTGCTGGAAAATGTGAAAGACGGCGTGCGCGCCACCGCCGACATGATCGACCGCTTCAACGCCATCACCGCCGAAATGGGCGACCCCAGGGACGACACCGACTTCGACGCGCTGATGGCGGAAATGGGCGAGTTGCAGGAAAAGATCGACGCCGTCGACGGCTGGACGCTCGACAACCAGCTGGAAATCGCCATGGATGCCCTCCGCTGCCCGCCGGGCGACTGGCCGGTGGAAAACCTCTCCGGCGGCGAAAAGCGCCGCATCGCCCTTTGCCGGCTGCTCTTGGAAAAGCCGGAAATCCTGCTGCTCGACGAACCCACCAACCATCTGGACGCCGAGTCGGTCGCCTGGCTGGAGCAGCATCTGAAGGAATATCAAGGCAACGTCGTCCTCGTCACCCACGACCGCTATTTTCTTGATAACGTCGTCGGCTGGGTGCTCGAACTCTATTACGGCCGCGGCATCCCCTTCGAAGGCAATTATTCGGCGTGGCTGGAAGCAAAGGCCAAGCGCATGGCGCAGGAGGAACGCGAAAGCGAAGCCAGAACCCGCGCCATCAACCAGGAACTGGAGTGGATCCGTTCCAGCCCGAAGGCGCGGCAAACGAAATCGAAGGCGCGCATCAAGGCCTTCGACGATCTGGTCGCCAAGCAGGACGCCCAGCGCTCGTCCGACCGGCAGATCCTCATCCGCAACCCCGAGCGCCTCGGCTCGCTGGTGATCGAGGCCGAGGGGCTGTCGAAAGCCTATGGCGACAAATTGCTGTTCGAGAATCTGTCGTTCATGCTGCCGCCGGGCGGCATCGTCGGCGTTATCGGCCCGAACGGCGCCGGGAAAACCACGCTTTTCCGCATGATCACCGGGCAGGAACAGCCCGATTCCGGCACCATCCGCATCGGCGAAACAGTGCATCTGGGCTATGTCGACCAGTCGCGCGACGCGCTTTCACCGGAAAAGACGGTGTGGGAGGAAGTCTCCGGGGGGAACGAGCGCTTCACCTTTGGAAAGCAGGAAGTGTCCAGCCGCGCCTATGTCGGCGCCTTCGGCTTCAAGGGCACCGACCAGCAGAAGAAGGTGGGGCAATTGTCGGGCGGCGAGCGTAACCGCGTCCACATGGCGAAGATGCTGAAGGAAGGCGGCAATGTGCTGCTGCTGGACGAGCCGACCAACGACCTCGACGTGGAAACGCTGCGCGCGCTTGAAGAGGCGCTCGAAAATTTCGCCGGCTGCGCCGTGGTCATCAGCCACGACCGCTTCTTTCTGGACCGCCTGGCGACGCACATTCTGGCGTTCGAGGGCGACAGCCACGTCGAATGGTTCGAAGGCAATTTCGAAATGTACGAAGCCGACAAACGCCGCCGCCTAGGCGACGCCGCCGACCGCCCCCACCGCCTGCAATACAAAAGGCTGACGCGGTAAAAACAGGGCTGCCAGAAGATTGCCCATAAGAAGAACCGTATGCCCGTTCTGTCACAGCCGCGTTGGCGAGCGCATCTATGGCCTTGTGGGCGTCCGCTCCCAGCACTGCGCCAAGAAACACCTGCATCACTATGTGGCCGAGTTTGAGTTCCGTTACGGCACGCGCCAAGCTAATGGGTTTGACGACCGGGCGCGAGCTATGGAAGCCGCCAAGAGCATCATGGGCAACCGGCTCACCTGCCGGCGGATTGACAGCTCCAGCACCCCCGCCAGCGCCTGAAAAACGAATCTTCCTCAACAGTTTGCATTTAAGTTCATGGATTCATTGCATGAATCTTGATAACCGGGACCAAGCCTGTTATGATACTTAGCGGTAGGCAACGCCGGATAAGCCTTGCGACCCGATGAAAGAACGGGCTGCCCCTTGCGTGACGGTTGCCCAGCGGATGGCGGCCTGAAAGCGCACAAGGTCCGGGCGCCGGGGGCCTACCACCTTGCGAAGTCGTAGCCGTAAAACTCAAAGATACGTTTTTGATCCGGCGAAAGGTCTGCCTTCCATGGAGGCGTTGGAAAGAGTGCCACGCCGAAATCGCGTGTGGCTCCGGCTTCCTTGGGCATGATCTGCGCCAGCGCCTTGGCAGGCTCTATGTTCCACGCGCCGGGGCCGCCGCAATCGATGGCCTGGTAAAACGCGCTGGCAACAAAATCCGCCAGTTGCAGCCCGGCGCGGGTTTCATGCGGATAGGCCGCCATCAAGTCCCAAGCGAGCATCGCCGTTACCGGCTCGCGCCGCGTAAGATAAATGCGCCCGCCTTGCTGTTGGTGCCTAAGGTAATACTGATAGGCTGCGGTTTGGCTGTATCGGTGGCCGCCACGCTCGGAAAACTCGACCTTAATCGGCTTGCATTCGCCATAGTCATGGATCGTTCGTCCGGTACAGTATGCCGTCACCCGTTCCAGGAGGAGACGGACACACCAGTTATAGAACCATTGCTGCGACGAGATTTTTTCGGCCCGGGGATTGCGATAGCCGCGTATGTTCTTCTTGTTGGAGCACACCGCGAAAGCGCGGATCGGCAGCATCGCGATCCGATTCCCGGCATTAAGTTTTCGTGCTGGGGATAGTGTCCTGTAATGAAGGTCGTTGCGCCGCCTGATCCCCAGATCGCCGATAATATCCTGCACCCACTCAACAACGCGAGGCTCGCGGATTGAGCGCATAACAACCGCGCTCAGCACCAGCCACTCGCTGGCTCCATTTTCGTCGACAGGGCGCACCCGCTTGAGTCCCGGATCGCCTGCTTCGTCGATATATGCTATGTAGCCATATTGCTTGGGTATCGAGACCATATAAGCAGCACACCATCGAACGACGAATTAAGTCAACTCGACACGCCTAAAGCTGGTCGAGGTGCTAGTCGCGGATCGCTTGGCGGACTTTGCCGCACAGGCCAAAACTGAGGGTATCGGCGCCACAAACAGCGCTCAATTCGAAGCATTGGTGGGATCATCACATCGGCCACGAACACCGCCGCCTCGTCGATCTTGCGATGGATCGTTTCGACGATGCCGGGCGAGCCGGGGACTCCCCTGGTGTCGTGATCGATCCCCGGTCGCTCTGCCTCTTCCAGACCAACCGACAGGGCTTTGATCGCCTGCACCAGCGCCTCGCGGATCAGGTTGCGCGTCACCCGCGCATCGAGATCGCTTTGCCACGACCAGAAAATTGTTTTCCCCATGTTCCGCCCTTCGTCAGATGCGCCAATCTAGCCCGCCGGCCGGAATTGTGAACATTCGCTCGCCACTCATGTCAAAGGGTGGTGCAATTGCCTTTCGGCGGCGGCGGCGGCAAAGCGTGGGGGTGGATACCGGCAGCATCGAATCTCTCACCGCCGATCTGAAGGCGCGCGATCGGGAGCGCTATCTGGCGGTGCTTTGGGCGCCAAAGGGGGCGCGAGCGGCGCTGGTGGCCATTCATTCCCTCGATCTCGAACTGAAGCGCATCGTCGTCGAAGCGCGGGAGCCGATGCTGGCGGAAATCCGCATCGCCTGGTGGATGGAGCAATTGGCGGCAATGGCGAACGGCGCCACGGTGCAGCCGCAGCCGTTGTTGCAGGCGCTTGCTGAAACCGCCGCCGCGCGCGGCTTCGACCTTGCCACCCTTGCGAAAGCCGGCGAGGGCTTTCGCGCGCTGTTGCAGGAACGGCTACCCGATGCGCTGTCGCTGGCCTATTGGCGGGGCGAGCCATTGTTCCAGACGCTTGCCGCCGCCACCCTCGGCCGGCCGCTTGCCGAAGACGAGGCGGAAAGCGCCGCCGCCGCCGGCACCCGCTTCGTGCTGGCCGACCTCTGGCGGGGCGGCTGGGGCGTCGCCGAGCGGCTGCTGGAGACGCTCGCGCCGCCGGCCTTGCCGGAACGCCACGCACACCGCCCGCCGGCGCCGCTGCGCGCCCTCGACGCTTTGGCCGCCGACGACTGGAAGCGCATGATCGCCAAAAAGCCGCGCCGGCGGCCGGCCTCGGCCATGCGGCAGTGGATCATAGCCCGCGCCGCCCTCTAGCCCCCGCGCGCCGGGCGAGAGCTGGCTGCCAAGACCGGAGCATGGCGGCCACCTCCCCCGCACACGATGGGCGAGATGCACGAGCCGGAATTGATTGCTGGTTCAAATTTCCCCTCTCCCGCGCGATGACGCCGGGTGGCGATTGCTTGAAGCGAACACGCCCCGGCCGGAGGCCGCCGCGACGGGCGGGGTCCGGGAAACCAGCCAGTGACGCTGGCGGCCGCTCCCAGCCCGGCGCCCCTGTCCGGCCCATTCTTTTGCCGGCTGCTCTTTGAAGAGCGCCCCGTCCGTGCCCTTTGACGGCTGCTCCATAATCGACGCCTCCTGCCCGGGCGCCGTTTGCAAGCTTCGCCACATCTGATAGCAAGGCGAGGGGTCGGGAACATTGCCTGTGACGGGCAGCAATCCGGGCCGACCCATGAACCGACGCACTTTTCCCCGCCTGATCGCCGCTTTCGCCGCGCTGCTGCTGGCCGGCGGCGGGCTTTTCCTCTGGCTTGCTGCCGATCGCGACCAGGCGGTGGCGACGCCGACGCCGCTGGAGCCGGTGGCCGCGCCGGCCGCCGTCGAGCTGCCGGCGCCGGTGGCGGTGACAGCGAAAAGCCGCGAGGAAAAGCGCTTCGCCCGCTACGACCGCGACGACGACGGCCGCATCTCCTTGACCGAATATCTGGCGAACCGCCGCCGCAACTTCGACAAGCTCGACGTGGACGGCGACGGCAAACTCAGCTTCGAGGAATATGCGGTGTCGGGAATCGACAAGTTCCGCGAGGTGGATTCCAGCAGCGACGGCTTCCTGTCGCCGGCGGAATTCGCCACCACGGCGCCGAAGCCCAAGCCGCCGAAACCGGCGCTTGCCTGCAATTGCCCGCCGGCGAACGGCCAGACTGTTGCTGCGTTGCAACAGGACGAGGAATAGACCCAGAATCC
>CAYYGQ010000153.1:0-5542 GCA_964471485.1 uncultured Sandaracinobacter sp.
GTGCCCGACTTGCCGACATCCATGGCCGGGAAGATGCGCTTGTCGGCGACCTTGCGGTCGAGGACAATTTCCGAGTTGCCGGTGCCCTTGAATTCCTCGAAGATCAGTTCGTCCATGCGGCTGCCGGTGTCGATCAAGGCCGTCGCGATAATGGAAAGCGACCCGCCCTCCTCGATGTTGCGGGCAGCGCCGAAGAAGCGCTTCGGCCGTTGCAGCGCGTTGGCGTCGACGCCGCCCGAAAGCACCTTCCCCGACGACGGCACCACCGAATTATAGGCGCGCGCCAGGCGGGTGATCGAATCGAGCAGGATGACGACATCGCGCTTGTGCTCGACCAGGCGTTTGGCCTTTTCGATCACCATTTCCGCCACTTGCACATGGCGGGCCGCCGGCTCGTCGAAGGTGGAGGAAATCACCTCGCCCTGCACCGAGCGCTGCATGTCGGTCACTTCTTCCGGCCGCTCGTCGATCAACAGCACGATCAGATAGACTTCGGGGTGGTTCGCCGAAATCGCCTTGGCGATGTTTTGCAGCAGCACCGTCTTGCCGACGCGGGGCGGCGCCACGATCAGCGAGCGCTGCCCCTTGCCCTGCGGGCTGATGATGTCGATGACGCGGGCCGATTTGTCCTTGCTGGTCGGATCGTTGCTGTCGAGCCGCAACTTCTCGTCGGGGTATAGCGGCGTCAGATTGTCGAAGTTGACGCGGTGGCGCAACACTTCCGGCTGATCGAAGTTGATCCGCGTCACCTTTTCCATCGAGAAATAGCGCTCGCCGTCCTTCGGCGCGCGGATTTCCCCCTCGATGGTGTCGCCGGTGCGGATGCCGAAGCGGCGCACCATGCCCGGCGTAAGATAAATATCGTCGGGACCGGCGAGATAATTGGCGTCGGCCGAGCGCAGGAAGCCGAAGCCGTCGGCCAATACCTCGATGGTGCCGGAGCCGATGATTTCCTCGCCCGAGTCGGCGATCATCTTCAGGATGCCGAACAACAGATCCTGTTTCCTTAGCGTAGAGGCCTGCTCGACCCCAAGCTCTTCCGCCATTGCCACCAGTTCAGCAGGCGTTTTTCTATTCAGTTCAATAAGATGCATGAAAGCCCTTTCGGGAAAACGGGGTCGTGCCGCAGGTTTTCAACACCCGTTCTGTCGCGAGAAAACCGTTCGGTTCTGGGAAGGGAGCCGGACACAGGGAAGAAGTCCCCGGCGTTCAAAGGCGCGGTAACAAGGTCCGGTCGCGTTCGTCAAGTGGATTTGGCCTGGCGGGCCGCCCGAACGGGCGTTGGCTCAGAAGGGTTTCAGAACCGCGAGCGCCACCAGCAACAGCGTGAACAGTCCGGGAATTTCGTTCAGCAGCCTGAGCGCCTTCCCGGAAAGCGGCCGCGCCCCCTTCGCCATCCGGCCGGCAACCGACACCATCCACCAATGGTAGAGGCTGAGCAGCAGCACCAGCAGAATCTTGGTTTCGAGCCAGCGGGTTCCGCCAATTCCATAGCTGGTGGCCACCATCAGCCCCGACACCCAGGCAAGCACCAGCATCGGCGACAGGATGATGCCACGGATTTTCGCCGTGCGCCGGCGCCAGTTCAGATCCTCGGGCGAATCGAGCGGCACTTCCGCCTGATAGGCGAGATAGCGCGGCAGCATGAACAGACCGGCGATCCAGAAGAAGACGATCACCACATGGAACGTCTTCGCCCACATATACCATGGCCCGAGCCAGCCAACGAGACCGTTCATGCATGCGCCTTTCCGCTGGCGGGCCTAGCCACGAAGTTCCGCCAGCATCTGCTCGACATGGGCGATCGGCGTAAAGCGGTCGATGCCATGGCCGAGGTTGAGAATGTGCGGCCGCCCGGCCATGGCGTCGCGGCAGCGGCGCAGCGCATCGCTGAGCGCCGCCCCGCCCGCCTTCAGCGCCAGCGGGTCGATGTTGCCCTGCAACGCCAGACTGTCGGGCGTGTTGGCGACAACATGGACAAGATCGGTCGATTCGTCGATGCAAAGGGCGTTCACCGCCGTTTCCCGCGCATAGGCCGGCGCCTTTTCCCCGGCGCCGCGCGGAAAACCCAGGATCGGCACATGGGGATGGCGTGCCCGAAGCGCCGCGACAAGCCCGGCCGTCGGCGCGATCACCCACCGTTCGAACTGGCTTGCGGACAGGCTGCCGGCCCAACTGTCGAACAGCATCACCGCGTCCGCCCCGGCCTCGATCTGGCCGCAGAGATAGTCGAGCGTGCGGCTGGAAATGGCCTCGATCAACTGCGTGAACCGTTGCGGATCCCGATGGGCGAACAGCCTGCAATCGGCCTGGTCCTTCGAACCATGCCCGGCCACCATATAGGTGGCGACGGTGAACGGCGCCCCGGCAAAGCCGAACAGGGCCTTGCCGCCGGCAAGCTGCTCGCGCACCTTTCGCACCGTGTCGAACACCGGAAGCCAGCGGCGCGCATCCGGCCGCAGGCTTTCCAGGGCGGCCTCGCGCAGCGGCGGCGCCAGATGCGGCCCTTCGCCTTCGCGAAAGTCGAGTTCCTGCCCCATCGCCCAGGGAACGATCAGAATATCGGAAAACAGGATGGCGACATCAAAGTCGAAGCGGCGGATCGGCTGCAACGTCACTTCGGCGGCGGCGTCGCTGTCGGTGGCGAGGGAAAGAAAGCTGCCCTTTTGCGCCCGAAGCTGGCGATATTCCGGCAGATAGCGGCCGGCCTGCCGCATCAGCCAGACGGGCGGCGGATCGACCACCGTTCCGGCAAGAACCTGAAGAGCGGGGCTATGCCTGGCAGGCTTCGATGCGGGTTGCGGAACGGGTTGCTGCAAGGGTTTCATGGCCGTGGTTTATCCGTCCGCGCCGCTGCTGGCAAACCGCCTTCTTCCTGCAAGGATTCTTTATTCCTTCTGGTTTGCGGTTGCTGTTGGCCGGTGCAACATGGGGATCAAATTCCGCCCACAATTCCATGCACAGCCTATGGCCGCTCCATGGGCCGGATTTACCGGCGGAAAAGCGATTCTTTCCCATGTTGCGTTGGTGCCGCCCGGCTGGTTTCCACAGGTGGACGAAGAAAGCGGATGCGGGGAAGCGGCGGCCGGAAAGCGCCCCGGCGGTGTTTTTGCGCCGCCGATTCACCATTCCGTCAACGGCCGGAGGGCGTTTTTCCAGTGGATTGTCCACAGGAGGCAGGGCAAGGTTGCCGGTGTGAGCAAACTCCATCTGCATCTGGTGTCGGATTCGACCGGGGAATCGCTCGAAAGCCTGGTGAAGGCGGGCCTTGCCCAATTCTCCGGGGTGGACGCCGTCAAGCATTACTGGCCGATGGTGCGTTCGGAAGGCCATCTCGACCGCGTGCTCGACGAAGTGGCGCGCCTTCCGGGGCTGGTGCTCTACACGCTGGTGGCGCGCCCGGTCCGCGAACGGCTGGAGAGCCGCTGCGCCGCGCTCGGCCTGCCGGTGATCGCCGTTCTCGATCCGGTGATCGAGGGGCTGGAGCGGATGCTCGGCCGCCAGGCGGCGTCGCACCCCGGCGTGCAGCACCGCATGGACGACGCCTATTTCGGCCGCATCGACGCCATCCACTGGACCATGGAGCACGACGACGGCCTGCTACCGCAGGAATGGGAGGAAGCCGATCTGGTGCTGGTCGGCCTCAGCCGCAGCAGCAAGACTCCGACCTCCATCTACCTTGCCAATCGCGGCTATCGGGTGGCGAACATGCCGCTGGTGCCCAGCCGGCCGCTGCCGCCCGAACTGTTCGAGCTGAAAAAGCCGCTGGTGGTCGGCCTGACCGTTGCCGTCGAACGGCTGGAACAGGTGCGGCGCGCCCGGGTCATGGGCGAAAGCATGGGCAATGTCGGCGCCACCTACGGCGCCAGCTATATCGACCGCGACAACATCGCCGCCGAAGTGGCGGCCGCCCGCCGGCTGTTCGCCGATCGCGGCTGGCCGTCGATCGACGTCACCCGGAAAAGCATCGAGGAAACGGCGTCGGAAATCCTGCACATGCTGAACCTTCGGGGGGTCCATGCTGATCCTCGCCAGTAACAGCGCCGCCCGGCGCGCCATGCTGCAAGCCGCCGGAGTGGCGTTCGAGGCGGTCGCCGCCGACATCGACGAAGCCGGCCTTCGCGACGGCTGGCGCGGCCTTCCGGCCGCCGAGGTGGCGCTTGGTCTGGCGGCGGCAAAGGCGGTGGCGGTGAGCGGGCGCCACCCCGGAAAAACGGTGCTCGGCAGCGATTCCATCGTCGAGACGGAAGAGGGCCTGTTCCTTGACAAGCCGGGCACCATGGCCGGGCTTCGGGCGCAACTGCTGCAATTGCGCGGGCGGACGCACCGGCTGCTGTCGGCCGCCGCCTTCGCCCGCGACGGCCAGACGGTTTGGCGCCATGTCGGCGAAGCGCGGCTTTCGGTGCGCGATTTCAGCGATTCCTTCCTGTCCTGCTATCTGCATCGCTGCGGCGCCGAACTGCTGCAAAGCGTCGGCGGCTATCATGTGGAAGCAATGGGGGTGCAATTGTTCGACCGCATCGAAGGTTCGGAGTTTGTCATTCGCGGTCTGCCGCTTGTCGCCGTGCTCGGCTTCCTCCGCGAGGCGGGCGAGGTGCCGGCATGATCAGCACCGGAATCACCGCCGGAGTGATCGGCTGGCCGATCCAGCATTCGAAAAGCCCCTTGATCCACCGCTTCTGGCTTCGGCAACTGGGGCTGGACGGCGACTATGCGCGCTTTGCCGTCGCCCCCCACCAGTTGGAGCAGGCGTTGCGGGCGCTTCCCGCCCTTGGCCTTGCCGGGGTCAATGTGACGGTGCCGCACAAGGTGGCGGTGATCCCCCATCTCGACCGGGTGGAGCAGGTGGCGAAGGACATCGGCGCCGTCAACACCATCCTCGTCCGTGGCGCCGATCTTGTCGGCACCAACACCGACATGGCCGGGTTTCTGGAACCATTGGCGGGGATGGCCGGAAAACGGGCGGTGGTGGTGGGAGCGGGGGGCGCGGCGCGCGCCGTCCTCGTCGGCTTGAGGCAGCAGGGAATCGCCCATGTGACGGTGCTGAACCGCACGCCGGCGCGCGCCGCCGGGCTGCTGAAGAAGCTGGCGGTGCCGGGGGAAGCGCGGCCGCTGGACGCGCCCCTGCCGGCCGCCGATCTGCTGGTGAACACGTCGCCGCTCGGCATGCACGGCCAGCCGCCGCTTGCCCTCGACCTCGCCCCGCTGCCCCGGACGGCCATCGTTTACGACATCGTTTACGCGCCGCTGCAAACCGCCTTGCTGCAACAGGCGGCGGCGCTGGGCCTTGCCACCATCGACGGCCTGCGGATGCTGGTCGGCCAGGCGGCGATCGCCTTCGAGCGCTTCTATGGCGTGCCGCCGCCGCGCTCGGCCGACGACGAACTGCGTCGGCTGCTGCTGGCGTCATGAAGCGGGGGAAGCGGGCGCGGCCGCTGGTGATCGGCCTGACCGGCTCGATCGGCATGGGGAAATCGAAGATCGCGCAGATGTTCCGCCGCTTCGGCCTGCCGGTGTTCGACGCCGACGCCGCCGTCCGCCA
>CAYYGQ010000154.1:0-5506 GCA_964471485.1 uncultured Sandaracinobacter sp.
GCCATCGACCGGCTGGCCGGCCGGTAACGCTTCCCTTACGCCACGCTTTGGCGCATAGGCCGGGCCATGAAAGCGACAGTCACCGTTTCCCTGAAGCCCGGCGTCCTCGACCCCGCCGGCCGCGCCATCCAGCACGCCCTGCACACGCAAGGCTTCCCGCAGGTGGAAGGAGTCCGCGTCGGCAAGACCATCGAGCTTGAAGTGGCCGACGGCACCAGCCGCGAACAGGTCGAGGACATGGCGCGGAAGCTGCTCGCCAACACCGTCATCGAGAATTTCCGCGTGGAGCTGCCATGAAAACGGCGGTCGTCGTCTTCCCCGGCTCCAACTGCGACCGCGACCTCGCGGTCGCGCTCGAACTGGCGACCGGGGAAAAGCCGGTCATGCTCTGGCACGACGAAACGACGCTTCCCTCAGGTCTCGACCTCATCGCCCTGCCCGGCGGCTTCTCCCATGGCGATTATCTTCGCTCTGGCGCCATCGCCGCCCGCGCCCCCCTCATGCGCGAGATTTCGGCCGCCACCGCCAGGGGCACGCCGGTGCTCGGCGTCTGCAACGGCTTTCAGGTGCTGACCGAAGCCGGGCTTTTGCCGGGCGCCTTGATGCGGAACGCCGGACTGGATTTCATCTGCCGCGATGTCGACCTCGAAGTCGTCAGCAGCGCCAACCCCTTCACCCGCGCCTTCCGGCCGGGCGAAACCGTCACCATCCCGGTCGCCCACCAGGAAGGCAATTTCCAGGCCGACGCCGACACGCTCGACCGGCTGGAGCAGCAGGGCCAGGTGGCCTTCCGCTACAAGGAGGATGTGAACGGCTCGGCGCGCGGCATCGCCGGCATCCTCAACGCCACGGGCAATGTGCTTGGCATGATGCCGCACCCGGAACGCGCCATGGAGCAGGCGCACGGCAACCGCGACGGCCGCAGGCTTTTCGAAGGCATTCTCGGCGTTCTCGCCTGATCAGACCTTCCTCGCCTGATCACACCTTCAGCCGGAACGGCGTGAAGTCGGTGCCGCGATCGTAGACATCCACGCCCTCGGCGCGCTTCAGGAACGCGACCACCCGATAGGTGACGGGGGTAAGCACCACCTCCCACAGCACTTTCAGCACATAATTGCTGACCAGCACCACCAGCACCAGCCGCAGCGGCCAGACGCCGAGAAACGCCAGCGGATAGAAGATCAGGCTGTCGACCGCCTGGCCGACCACGGTCGAGCCGATGGTGCGGCTCCAGAGGTGCCGGCCCTTCGTCCACAGCTTCATGCGCGCCAGCACATAGGCGTTGGTGAATTCGCCGGCCCAGAAACCCAGAACGGAGGCCAGGGCGATTCGCGGCGCCTGCCCCATGACGAAGGCGAACGCCTCCTGCCCGGCCCAGTCGGGGTCGGGCGGCAGCGCCACCACGAAGGCGGCCATGGCGGCGGCAAAGATGCAGGCGCCGAACCCCACCCAAAGCACGCGCCGGGCGCGCCCATAGCCATAAACTTCGGTGAGAACGTCGCCCAGCACATAATTCAAAGGAAAGAACAAAACCCCGCCGCCAAAGGCAACGGCGCCGACAAGGGGCAGCGGCACGGACGCCACTTTGACGGCGCCGATCAGATTGGCGCACACCAGCACCACCACGAAGGCGGCCATGCAATAGTCGTAAAAGCGCAGCTGCCGGCCTTCGAGATCGGCGGCGTCCACCCGTTGTTCCTGGTCCATCGCGCCGCCCGTAGCAGAGTTGGGCAAAGGCCACCACCAGCGGATGACTCGCCGTTATACCTCGGCTAGAGGCGGGGCATGACCAGCGAAATCACCGACCAGATCGTCGCCGAACACGGCCTTGCCCCCGACGAATATGCCCGCATCCTGAAGGCGCTGGGGCGCACGCCGAACCTTCTTGAACTGGGCATTTTCTCGGTGATGTGGTCCGAGCATTGCTCGTACAAATCGTCGCGGCTGCACCTCGCCAAACTGCCGACCAGCGCGCCATGGGTGATCCAGGGTCCGGGGGAAAACGCCGGCGTCATCGACATCGGCGACGGCCAGGCCGCCATCTTCAAGATGGAAAGCCACAACCACCCGAGCTTCATCGAACCCTATCAGGGTGCTGCAACCGGCGTCGGCGGCATCATGCGCGACGTCTTCACCATGGGGGCGCGGCCGATCGCGCTGTTGAATTCGCTTTCCTTCGGCGAAATCTCGCACCCGAAAACCAAAGCGCTGCTGCGGGGCGTGGTTGCCGGCATCGGCGGCTATGGCAATTGCACCGGCGTGCCGACGGTCGGCGGCGAAGTCCGCTTCCATCAAAGCTACAACGGCAACATCCTGGTGAACGCCATGTGCGTCGGCCTGGCGAAGAAAGACCGCATTTTCTATTCGGCCGCCGCCGGAGTCGGCAATCCTGTGGTCTATGTCGGCTCCAAAACCGGGCGCGACGGCATCCACGGCGCCACCATGGCGTCCGCCGAGTTCGACGAGGATTCCGACGAAAAGCGCCCGACCGTGCAGGTCGGCGACCCGTTTCTGGAAAAGCTGCTGATCGAGGCCTGCCTCGAACTGATGGCAACCGACTCCATCGTCGCCATTCAGGACATGGGGGCGGCCGGTCTCACCTCGTCGTCGGTCGAGATGGCGTCGAAGGGCGGCGTCGGCATCCGCCTCGTCATGGACCAGGTGCCGACGCGCGAGCCGGGCATGACCCCCTATGAAATGATGCTTTCGGAAAGCCAGGAGCGGATGCTGATGGTGCTGAAGCCCGGCGCGGAACATGCGGCCGAGGCCATCTTCCGCAAATGGGCGCTCGACTTCGCCGTGATCGGCGAAGTGACCGACAGCGGCCGCCTGCAACTGGACTGGAAGGGCGAGCGCGTCTGCGACCTGCCGCTCGACCCGATCGGCGAGGACGCGCCGAAATACGACCGGCCATGGACGCCGACGCCAGCGCCGGCGCCGCTCGAAAACCCGCCCGAATCCGCCGACCTGCTGGCCGACCTTGAACGGCTGCTGGCGGCGCCCGATCTCTGTTCCCGCCACTGGGTCTGGCAGCAATACGACCATATGGTCGGCGCCGACACCGTGCAGCGCCCCGGCGGCGACGCCGCCCTCGTCCGTGTCCACGGCACGAAGAAAGCGCTGGCGCTGACCAGCGACGTGACACCCCGCTATTGCTTCGCCGACCCGGCAGAGGGCGGCAAACAGGCGGTCGCCGAAAGCTGGCGCAACCTGACGGCGGTGGGCGCGACGCCGCTCGCCGTCACCGACTGCATGAATTTCGCCGCGCCGACGCGCGCCCATGTGATGGGCCAGTTCGTCGGCTGCATCGAGGGCATCGCCGACGCCTGCCGCGCGCTCGACTATCCGGTCGTCTCGGGGAACGTCAGCCTCTACAACGAAACCGATGGCCAAGGCATCCTGCCGACGCCCACCATCGGCGGAGTGGGCGTCATCGCCGACTGGGAACGGGCGGCGACCCCGGCCTTCAAGAACGCCGGAGACGAAATCTGGCTGGTGGGGCGGCGGCGCGGCCATCTCGGCCAGTCGATCTGGCTGCGCGACCTGCACGGCCGCGAGGAAGGGCCACCGCCGCCGGTCGACCTCGCCGCCGAACGGCGCGCCGGCGATTGGGTGCGCGCGCAGATCCTGGCCGGACGGCTGACCGCCGCCCACGATCTAGCGGACGGCGGCCTGCTGGTGGCCGTCGCCGAGATGGCCATCGCCGGCAATCTCGGCGCCGCCATCACCCCCGACCCGGCGCTTGCCGCCGCCGGCTGGGCCTTCGGCGAAGATCAGGGCTGCTACCTCGTCACCGTGGCGGCGGGGGCGGCGCTTCCGCCCTGCCCGGTGCCGCTCGTCCGCATCGGCACCGTCGGCGGCGCAACGCTTGCCGTCGACGGCCATGGCAGCAGGCCGGTTGCGGCGCTGGCGCTGGCGCATCGTTCCTTCCTCGCCGACTATATGGCGCGATAAAACGGGCGGGGGTTTTGGCCCCCGCCCGCAACATCCGCCCTCAAAACCGGGGGCGTTGAACAATCAGCTCAGCGCCACGATGCCGCTACGGCGACGGCGGGCGGCAAAGCCGACGAGGCCGAAGCCCATGATCAGCATCGCCCAGGTGGCCGGTTCCGGCACGGCGGCGGCGGCGGCGATGTCGTCGAACTCGAAGGCAACGCCGGTGGAGGTGAAGCGCAGGCCGGTGATGGTTTCACCGGCATCGGCGGTGATGAAGACGCGGCGGTTGGTGCGGTTCACCAGTTGGTCGCCGTCGATCGGCGGCACGCCGACGCCGGGCGTGGCCCCCGTCAGCGTCAGCAGCACGCTGCCGCCGGCGCCCAGCACTTCCAGTTGGTTGTAGTCGTCGATCGAACCCCAATAGAAGCTGATCGACTTCAGGTCCGGGGTCGAAAGCTCGGCCCAGTTGGGGTTGCTGACGGACGACACATAGCCATAGGCGGTCAGATCGCCAGCCGGCGCCGCCGAGGCGCTGTCGCTGCCGGTGGCGGTGCTGATGTTGCCGGTCCAGCTATAGCCGGCGGCAGCCGGGGCGTCGAAGGTGACGACCAGCGTTTCGCCGGCGCCGATCCCCGGATCGGGCGCGCCCGCCGCCGTCACGAAGGTGGCGGCCGACACCGGCATCGCCAGTGCGATCGCCGCAGTGGCCAGGAGAGACTTGAACATATTCCAACCCTTTTCATACAAGCGCACAAACACGCACAGTGATTGCAGCAAGCTTCGTGCCAAATCGAATCCGCCATGGAATCGGCCGTTCAGCCGCCAACCTGTAAGGTTTTCCGACAGGGGGAGGCTCCGTTAACCCTGGCGCCGCGCGGCGCCGGCCCTTTCCAAGCGGTGGCGCAGCCGCTATCGGCGGAGCTCCTGGTGGGGCCTGTAGCTCAATTGGTCAGAGCTGGCCGCTCATAACGGCTTGGTTGCGGGTTCGAGTCCTGCCGGGCCCACCAACCGCGCCACAGCGCCATGTTGCTCGCGCAGCCCTTTTCCGGCAGCCCTTTTCCGATCGGGCTATGTTGCTCGCCAGGCGCAGGATCATCCGCAACCCCAGTCGATCCTTCGAGTGACCAGTTGCTTGCCACGCGGAGTCTGCCCGGCAAGCGAACGCCCTCAATATCTAGCGACGCGCGGCCACGGTGCGGGCCGTGGCCGACCTGGCAGCCGGGCAAAACCCGGCCAAGATAACGGCCGCCGCCACCGCCGATCGAATGGGCCTGACGCAGGCTCCCCAGCAAGGATGCGACCCTGGAGGCAATGATGACCTGGGTCGGCGAGCGTCTGCTGGCGCGCATGCACGCGCCTCGCCTGTAGTTGGCTTCATCGCCCTGACACTGCTGTGGGTAGTAGCCGAGCCTCACTTCCATCGAGCCAATGGAGCTCCTCTATCCGCCGCCTGCGTGACCAGTTGCGGACTGGGCTTTATGAAGCCGCGGACTGAAGACGAGGGTCAGAGCTGGCCCCAAGACCAGCAGATCGACCTATTTCATTCCACCGCCTTTGTCCGATTCAAGAA
>CAYYGQ010000155.1:0-5497 GCA_964471485.1 uncultured Sandaracinobacter sp.
CTCGCGGTGCAGCGCCAGATGGGCATGGTCGCGGCCGGTGGCCTGCGACAGCGCCTTCCACGCCTTGACCGCGACATGGCCGTTGGTCTCGGGGGCCAGCATCAGGACCACCTCGGCCGCCTCGATGTCGCTCTCGATGCGCGGCAGCCCCTTGGTCGGCCCCTCCTCGGCGACCACCCGGTTGAGGTCGCCCAGGTTGCGGACCTCCTCCTCGGTGTTCCAGGCGATACCCTTGCCGCCGTTGCCGACCTTGGCCATCAGCGGGCCGAGGGCGGTGAAGCGCTTATAGAGATTGGGGTAGTCGCGCTCGACCACGGCCATGCTCGGCATGGTCTTGCCGGGGATGGCCGGGCATTCGCCCTTCTTCCAGTCGAGGACATCGAGCGGCTGGGCCAGTTCGGTCGGCGTGTCGTGCAGCGTCGGGGTGAGGACCAGTTCCTTTTCGACGCCGAGATGACCGGCGACCAGCGAGGAGAAGGTGCGGGCGATGCCCTTGTAGATTTCCCAGTCGCTACGCGCCTCCCAGGCGGGATCGACGGCCTGGCTCAGCGGGTGGATGAAGGGGTGCATGTCGGAAGTGTTGAGGTCGTTCTTCTCGTACCAGGAGGCGGTCGGCAGCACCACGTCGGAATAAAGGCAGGAAGTCGACATGCGGAAGTCGAGGGTGACGACCAGATCGAGCTTTCCTTCCGGTGCCTCGTCGCGCCACACCACTTCCTCGGGCTTGGCGCCGCCTTCCTCGCCCAGATCCTTTCCTTGCAGGCCGTGGCGGGTGCCGAGGAAATGCTTGAGGAAATATTCGTGCCCCTTCCCCGACGAGCCGAACAGGTTCGAGCGCCAGATGAACAGATTGCGCGGAAAGTTCGCCGGATTGTCCGGGTCTTCGCAGGCCATGGCCAGCGCGCCCGATTGCAGCTGGCGCGCCACATGGTCTTTCGCCGAGAGACCGGCCGCCTTCGCCTCGCGGGCGACGAGAAGCGGGTTGCGGTTCAGTTGCGGGGCCGACGGCGTCCAGCCCATGCGCTCGGCGCGGACGTTGCAGTCGATCAGGCTTTCCGCGTGCTTCTTCGGGTCGGCAAGCGGCGACAGCAGTTCCGACACCTTCAGCTTTTCATAGCGCCACTGGTCGCTGTGAGCATAAAAGAAGGAGGTGCCGGCCATGTGGCGCGGCGGCCTGCTCCAGTCGAGCGCGAAGGCCAGCGCCGTCCACCCGGTCTGCGGGCGGAGTTTCTCCTGGCCGACATAATGCGCCCAGCCGCCGCCCGAATGGCCGACGGTGCCGCACAGCATGAGGAAATTGATGATGCTGCGGTAATTCATGTCCTGGTGGAACCAGTGGTTCATGCCGGCGCCGATGATCACCATCGAGCGGCCCTTGGTTTTTTCGGCGTTCGACGCGAAGCCGCGGGCGACGTTGATGGCGTTGGCGCGCGGCACGCCGGTGATTTCCTCCTGCCAGGCCGGCGTATAGGGGATGTTGTCGTCGAAGGATTGCGCGCATTCGCCGCCAAGGCCACGATCGACGCCATAATGCGCGCACAGCAGGTCAAACGCGGTCGCCACCAGCACTTCGCCATCTCTGGTTTTCAGGCGGCGGACGGGGACGCGACGCGCCAGAATGTCGCCGCCCTGGTCGTTCGCCGGGAAATGCGCGTGGTGGATGCCGCCGAAATAGGGAAAGGACACTTCGACCACGTCGTCGCGGCGGTCGATTTCGGTGAGCGACAGTTCGATCTCGTTGCCGTCGGCGCCCTGCTGTTCAAGGTTCCATTTGCCATGGTCGGGGCTGCCCTCGCCCGGCCAGCGAAAGCCGATGGCGCCGTTTGGAACCACGGGCCGGCCGTCGCTGCCGAAGCCGACGGTTTTCCATTCGGCGTTGCCGGGGCTGCCGAGATCGCCCTCGAAGTCGCTGGCGCGCAGATAGCGGCCGGCGACCATGCGGCCGCCCTGTTCGCGGATCGTCACCAGCAGCGGCAGATCGGTGTAGCGGCGGCAATAATCCTGGAAATAGTCCACCTTGCGGTCGACGAAATATTCCTTGAGGATGACATGGCCGATGGCCATGGCCAGCGCCGCGTCCGTCCCCTGCTTCGGGTGCAGCCAGAGGTCGGACAGCTTCGCCACTTCGGAATAGTCCGGCGTGACGGCGACCACCTGGGTGCCGTTGTAGCGCGCCTCGACGAAGAAATGGGCGTCGGGCGTCCTCGTCTGCGGCACGTTCGAGCCCCAGGCGATGATATAGCCGCTATTATACCAGTCGGCCGATTCAGGGACGTCGGTCTGCTCGCCCCAGGTTTGCGGAGACGACGGCGGCAGGTCGCAATACCAGTCGTAGAAGGAAAGCAGCGTGCCGCCGATGAGGCTGAGGTAGCGCGCGCCCGAGGCATAGGACACCATCGACATCGCCGGAATGGGCGAGAAGCCGACCACGCGGTCGGGACCATATTGCTTCACCGTGTGCACGTTGGCGGCGGCGACCAGTTCCAGCGCCTCGTCCCATTTGGCGCGGACGAAACCGCCGCGGCCGCGCATTTCCTTGTAATCCTTCATGGCCGGGTCGGCGTGCAGCGCCTCCCAGGCGTCGACCGGGGCCATGGTGCGGCGCAACTGCCGCCAGTGGGCCAGCAGGCGGCCGCGCACCATGGGGTATTTCAGGCGGTTGGCGCTGTAGAGATACCAGGAATAGGAGGCGCCGCGCGAGCAGCCGCGCGGCTCGTGGTTGGGCATGCCGGGGCGGGTGCGCGGGTAATCGGTCTGCTGGGTTTCCCAGGTGACGACACCCTGCTTCACATGGATCTTCCAACTGCAACTGCCGGTGCAGTTCACGCCATGGGTGGAACGCACCACCTTGTCGTGCGCCCAGCGGTTGCGATAGCCGTCCTCCCAGTGCCGAGCTTCGTCGCGGACTTCGCCCCAGCCGTCGGAGAAGGGCTGGCGCGGTCTGCGGAAGTAGCGGAGGCGTTCGAGAAAATGGCCCATGGTCGGTTCCTCAGTCGGGATTGGCGGTGTTGGCGGTGTTGGCCGGCTGCCGGCCATGGAAATCGACGCGCTTCACCTCGGTGAAGTAAATCAGGATGAGCGACACCCAGACGATGCCATAGAGCAGCATAAAGGCGCTGGAGCGCACGCCGAGCAGATCGAGCAGCGCCCCCCAGAGGATCGGCAGCAGGAAGCCGCCGAGGCCGCCGGCCAGGCCGACGATACCGGTGACGACGCCCAAGTTGTCGGTGAAATCGTCGCCCAGATATTTGAAGGTGGAGGCCATGCCGAAGGCGAGCGCGGTGCCGAGGATGAACAGCAGCGGCACGAACATCCACAGTTCGACGGCGATGCCAAAGCGCAGTTCGCCGTTCACGGTGTGCACGATCAGTTCCGTCTTCGGATAGGACAGCAGGAACAGCAGCACCCACGACACCCACAGCACCCACCAGGTGGTGGCGTGGGCGCCGAACCGGTCGGACAGGGCGCCGCCAAGGGCGCGCAAAATGCCGCCCGGAAGCGAGAAGCTGGCGGCCAGCAGCGCGGCGGCGGCGATCGACAGGCCATATTCGCCGGCGAAATATTGCGGCATCCACAAGGACAGCGCCGTGAAGCCGCCGAAGGTCAGCGAATAATATTGGCAGTATTTCCAGACGCGGGGGTCGCGCAGCACCTGCAACTGCTGGAGAAAGCCGGGCGCCTTGCCTTGCCCGCGCGCCGGATCGTTGGCCGACAGCCACCAGAAGATGGCGGCCGTCGCCAGCAGCGCCAGCGCATAGGCGTGCGGCACGAAGCGCCAGCCATATTGTTCGACGAGGGCGGGCGTCACGAACAGGTTGATGGCGGCGCCGACATTGCCGGCGCCGAACACGCCCATGGCAAAGCCGCGTTTCGACATCGGAAAGAAGCGCGCCACATAGGGACTGCCGACGGCGAACGAGCCGCCGACGGCGCCAAGCGCCAGGCCGATGGCGAGAAAATGCCAATAGGCGGTCGCATAGCCGACCAGCCAGACCGGAACGGCGCAAAGAACCAGCAGGATCACCATCACCCGCCGGCCGCCGAATCGGTCGGTCCAGATGCCGAGCGGCACACGAAGAACCGCGCCCGAAAGCACCGGCGTCGCCATCAACAGGCCGAATTCCGTGCCGTTCAGATTCAGTTCCCGACGGATGGGGATGCCGATCACTCCGAACATCATCCATACCGTGAAGCACATCAGAAAGGCGAAGGTGGTGACGAACAGCACCCGATAGGAAACGTCCATGCCGCTATCCCCGCCGCTATCCATGCTGCCACCCCTGCCGCTTTTCCAGAAGATCAGGGTCGCGCGCCGCCATTTCCCGATCGACCAAAATGAGATTCATCGACAACAAAGGCCAACACCCCCGTTCCATGAATGGATTGCAGGATCGTTTCGGCGCGGATATTTTCCGTTATCTGTCAGCAGTCTGGGCGCGCATCGAAAATCTGTCAAGTATCTGCGACAATCCGCACCAGCGAAATCTTTGCAATCAGGACCGCTGTTGTTTGGATTTACACGGCTGATCGTGACAACAATAAATCATGACTGTTAAATTCATATTTGCTGCCGCCCCGATTCCGGCAGGCCATGTTCCAGCAGGCCGCATTCCACAGCCCATGGCGCGGCGGCCCGCGCCATTTGCAGGCATGGATATCGGGCATGGGAATTGCAGGCATGAGTAGCAGACGTGGGTAGAGGCGCGTTGATCGCGCCTCATCCAGGTCTGAGGGGGGATTCGAACCCGGCTCTATGCTTTGATGACTTTCGCGACACGACTTCTGCGACACTGATGTCTCGCTGACGCAACGCGTTCGACACACTCGCACATCCGGCTA
Source organism: uncultured Sandaracinobacter sp. (assembly GCA_964471485.1). Lineage (GTDB taxonomy): Bacteria > Pseudomonadota > Alphaproteobacteria > Sphingomonadales > Sphingomonadaceae > Sandaracinobacteroides. The sequence goes on from CAYYGQ010000155.1 coordinate 4,840, forward strand.
CCGAGATCAGGCAATGCCTGCCCTCGACCCCCGGTTCATAGCATGAAAGCCGGCGCCGCCAAAGCAAAATCCTCTCACTCGACCACATCGACGGCGAGACTCACATCATGGGGATAGAGGGTGCCGAAACGGGCGTCGTTGTCGCGCAGGCGCCACAGGCCACGGACATTGGCCGACAGTTCGGGCTGGACGGAGAGGCCGATTCCCATCCCCGCCACATGATTCTCGGCGATGGTCAGCAACGACCCGCGCCAGCCATATTGGCGGATGCCGTAATGCCGCGCCTCGGGGAATCGCTCGCCTTCGCGGACGACGCTGTTGCGGTGAATCGAGGCGCGGCTGGCGTGGCCGAGGAAGATGCCGTGCGACGGCGTTGCCGCCGACAGCGGCCGCAGCGTGATGTTGTTGCCTTCCACCAGCACATGGGCGGCGCGGTTCCCCGGCTCGCGGTCGCGCCAGGCCGGGGGGTTCGGGTCGTTCCGGCCCGAAGCGGCGATGCGGATGCCGTCGTTGGCGTTCTCGATGCGGTTGCCGCTGATCCGCACCTCGTCGATCCGGTCGCCGCCGATGACGATTCCTTCCGCCAGGAACGGCGCGTCGGCGATGCGGGCGTATCGGTCGGGCAGGACGGAGACGGCCTTGCCTTCGACGACGGGGC
>CAYYGQ010000156.1:0-5423 GCA_964471485.1 uncultured Sandaracinobacter sp.
TTCCATCAGCCGGGAAACCGTGCGCTCGAATTCGAACCGCCCGTCGCCCTCGACATAGAGCCGGTCGGGCGGCGCGTCGGCGGCCAGCAGCAGCTTGCAGCGCCATTCGTACAACTGGTCGACGAGGGTGACGAAGCGTGCCGCCTCGTTGCGGTTTTCCGCCCCCATCACCGGCACCCCGACCAGGATGACGCTGTGGTAGGTTCGGGCGACCGCCAGATAATCGGCGGCGCCCCGCGCCTCGCCGCAAAGCCGCCTGAACGAGAACACCGCCACCCCCTTCAGGCTTTTCGGCACATGGAGCGTCCGCCCGCCGCCAAGATCAAGGTCGGCAGAGGGCACATGGTCGCGGTCCTCGACCGGAAAATCGGTGAGGCGGAAGAACAGCTCCGAAAGCGCCCTGGTCGCTTCGGCGCCGTTCGGCGTGTAATAGGTGGGCATCCCGGCCATGCGATGCAGGCGATAGTCGGTCGGGCCATCGAGGGCGACGACATCGAGCCGCTGCTTCAGCAACGCCACGAAGGGCAGGAACAGGTCGCGGTTCAGGCCGTTCCTGTAGAGATCGTCCGGCACCCGGTTCGACGTGGTGACGACGATGACGCCGGCTTCGAAGAGGGCAGCGAACAGGCGCGACAGGATCATGGCGTCGGCGATGTTCGTTACCTGCAATTCGTCGAAGCAAAGAAGGCGCGCCTCGTCCGCCCATTCGCCGGCGACGATGGGGATCGGGTCTCCGGGATGGCGGTGGCGGGCGTCGTTGATGCGGGCGTGCGTTTCCAGCATGAACTGGTGGAAGTGGATGCGCTTTTTCGGCTGGAAGGCGACGCCTTCGAAAAACAGATCCATCAGCATCGACTTGCCGCGCCCGACGCCACCCCAGAGGTAGAGGCCGCGCGGGGGCGGCGGCGCGCTGGCGCCCAGCAGGCGCGACAGCAGGCCGTGCCTTCCCCGTGGCCGTTCGAGCGCCTGGGCCAGCGCCTGCAAGCGGTCGGCGACCGCCGCCTGCGCCGCGTCGGCGCGCAACTGGCCCGACGCCACCAGCGCATCATAGGCCGGGCGAACCTCGCTCATCTGCCGCCGATCACTCCCGCCAACCGCCTCTGCCGGACCACGGCCCGGCGCCCAGGCCTTGAACCCATGCCCTCAGGCCCAGGCCCTCAGACCTGGCGCGCCACCAGCATGTTCTTGATTTCGGCGATAGCCTTGGCCGGGTTCAGCCCCTTGGGGCAGACGTTGGTGCAGTTCATGATGGTGTGGCAGCGGTAGAGCTTGAAGGGGTCTTCAAGTTCGTCGAGACGCTCGCCGGTCATCTCGTCGCGGCTGTCGATCAGCCAGCGATAGGCCTGAAGCAGCACCGCCGGACCCAGATAACGGTCGCTGTTCCACCAATAGCTGGGGCAGGACGTGGTGCAGCAGGCGCAGAGGATGCACTCGTAGAGACCGTCCAGTTGCTCGCGGTCTTCCGGCGACTGCAGGCGTTCCTGCATCCCCGGCTCTGGCGACACCGTCTGCAACCACGGCTTGATCGAGGCATATTGGGCATAGAAATGCGCCATGTCGGGGATGAGGTCGCGGATCACTTCCATGTGCGGCAGCGGCGTGATGCGGACATCGCCCTTGATGTCGTCGATCGGCTTGATGCAGGCCAGCGTGTTGGCGCCGTCGATGTTCATCGAGCAGGAACCGCACACCGATTCGCGGCAGGAACGGCGGAAGGCCAGCGTCGCGTCCTGGTCGGACTTGATCTTGATGAGGGCGTCCAGCACCATCGGCCCGCAATCGTCGAGGTCGATGTCGTAGGTGTCGTAGCGCGGATTCTCGTCGTCGTCGGGCGACCAGCGGTAGACGTGGAAGCTTTTCACCCGCGTCGCGCCCTCGGGCGCTGGATAGTGGTTCCCCTTGCCCGAAATCTTGCTGTTTGCCGGCAGTGCGAATTCAACCATGGCCTGTCCTCAGTATACCCGCTTCTTGGGTACGATATATTGGATTTCGTCGGAGAGCGTGTGGCTGTGCACCGGGCGGTAATCAATGCGCGATTCGCCGCCCTTGCCGCCCCAGTCCTCGTGCCACATGACGGTGTGCTTCATCCAGTTCTGGTCGTCGCGGTCGGGGAAATCCTCGCGGGCGTGGGCGCCGCGGCTTTCCTTGCGGTTGAGGGCGCCCCGGATGGTCACCTGCGCCTGCGCCACCAGATTGTCGAGCTCCATGGTTTCCACCAGGTCGGTGTTCCAGATCAGCGAGCGGTCGGTGACATGGATGTCCTGAAGCGAGGCATAGACCCTGTCCATCTCGGCGACGCCCGCCGTCATATGCTCTTCGGTGCGGAACACCGAGCAATGGCTCTGCATGGTGTGCTGCATGTGCTCGCGGATCTTCGCCGTCGGCGTGCCGCCGTCGGCATAGCGGAAATGGTCGAGACGGCTGAGGGCGAAATCCGCCGAATCCTTCGGCAGCGGATGGTGCGCCGCGCCCGGCTTCACCAGTTCGGCGATGCGGTGCGCGGCGGCGCGGCCGAAGACGACGAGGTCGATCAGGCTGTTCGAGCCGAGGCGGTTGGCGCCGTGGACGGAGACGCACGCCGCCTCGCCGACGGCGAACAGGCCCTGCACGGCCACGTCGGGGTTGCCGTCGACCAGGTTCATCACCTCGCCATGATAGTTGGTGGGGATGCCGCCCATATTATAGTGCGTGGTCGGCACCACCGGTAGCGGATCGCGCGTCAAATCGACACCGGCGAAGACCTTGCCGGTTTCGGTGATCCCCGGCAGCCGTTCGTGCAGGATCTTGGGGTCGATATGGTCGAGGTGCAGGAAGATATGGTCTTTCTTCTTGCCGACGCCGCGCCCCTCGCGAATCTCGATCGACATGGCGCGCGACACCACGTCGCGGCTGGCGAGGTCCTTCGCCGACGGCGCATAGCGCTCCATGAAGCGCTCGCCCTCGCTATTGGTGAGATAGCCGCCCTCGCCGCGGGCGCCTTCGGTGATGAGCACGCCGGCGCCGTAGATTCCGGTGGGGTGGAACTGCACGAACTCCATGTCCTGCAACGGCAGGCCGGCGCGAAGCACCATGCCGCCGCCGTCGCCGGTGCAGGTGTGCGCCGAGGTGCAGGAGAAATAGGTGCGGCCATAGCCGCCGGTCGCCAGCACCGTCGCATGGGAACGGAAGCGGTGGATCGAGCCGTCTTCCAAGCATAGGGCGATGACACCCCGGCAGGCGCCGTTTTCCATGATCAGGTCGATGGCGAAATATTCGACGAAGAAATCGGCGTCGTAGCGCAGGCTCTGCTGGTAGAGCGTGTGCAGCATGGCGTGGCCGGTGCGGTCGGCGGCGGCGCAGGTGCGCTGCGCCGGCGGCCCCTCGCCCATGTTCTGCATCATGCCGCCGAACGGCCGCTGGTAGATCCTGCCTTCGCCGGTGCGGCTGAACGGCATGCCGGCATGTTCCAGTTCATAGACGGCGGCCGGGGCTTCGCGCACCATATATTCGATGGCGTCCTGGTCGCCCAGCCAGTCGGAGCCCTTCACCGTGTCGTACATGTGCCACGACCAGTGGTCCGGTCCCATGTTGCCGAGGCTGGCGGCGATGCCGCCTTGCGCCGCGACGGTGTGGCTTCTGGTCGGGAATACCTTCGAGATGTTCGCCGTCTTCAGGCCGGCGCCGGCGAGGCCCATGGTGGCGCGAAGCCCCGATCCCCCGGCGCCGACGACGATGGCGTCATAGCTGTGGTCGACGATCTTGTAAGCTTCAGGCACGCGCGCCTCCGAACGCAAGGATCAGCACCGAGAAAGCAGCGACCGCCGCCACGGCGAAAATGAAGAAGTTGAGGGCCAGAAGCGAGAACAGCCGGCCCGATTCCGAATGGACATAATCCTCAAGCATCACCTGCACGCCGAGCCGGGCGTGCCAGAACACCGCCAGGATCAGCAGCAGCATCGGCACCGCGGTGAAGGGCGAGGCCAGCCAGCCGGCGACCGTGGCGCGGTCGAGCGACGGCAGCAGCACCAGCGAGGCGACGAACCACACCAGCAGGATCATGGCGCCGCCGGCCGTCACCCGCTGCATCCACCAGTGGTGAACGCCCGATTTCGCCGAGCCGAGGCCACGCGCCTTCTTCATGTCGGAGGCGCTGTTGAACTTGCTTGCCATGTCAGAAAATCCCCGGTCCGATATACTGGAACAGCAGCCAGAAGGCCGCCGTCAGCAGGATGGCGCCGATCCAGACGAAGGCGGACGACAGGCGCGACATGCGGCGCGTATAGCCCCAGCCCGAATCCATGACGAGGTGGCGGATTCCCGACATGGCGTGCTGCGCCGCCGCCCAACTGAGACCGACCCAGACGATCCAGCCGATCGGGCTGCCGGCAAAGGCGCTGAACAGCGCATAGGCCGAATCCGAGGTGGCGGCCGCCGCCAGCCACCAGGTGAATAGCAACAGGCCGACAAAGACCAGCCCATTGCCGGTGATGCGGTGGGTGATCGACGTGATCGCGAAAATCCGCCACTTCCAGATGGACATGTGTGGCGAGAGCGGTCTGTTCCGGGCCATTTCGGGCGGTGTCCTCTGTTCCTGTTGGGGATGCCATGGGACGAAATCCCCGCTGTTGCAACTGTCGAGTGGTTTTTGACTGCCGAACATGGCGGTGTTGGTGCATTGGAGGGCCATGACCGCCACCGTCACCCGCCTTTCCTGCAACCGCGCCGAAGCCGACGCCGCCATGCTGGCCGACGACCCGTTCTCCGGCTTCGACGGCCCCGGCTTCGATGGCTCCGGCTTCGGCGGCCAGCCCACCCTCGTCGCCGCCGAAGAGGACGGGCGCTGGGAGCTTCGCCTTTACGTCGACGGCCAGCCCGGCCCCGGCCTGCTGCGGGCGCTCCGGGCGCTGGCGCCGTCGGCGGCAAGTCCGCCGCAAACCGAGGCGCTTCTTGACACCGACTGGGTGACGCTGTCGCAGGCGGGACTGGAGCCGGTCGACCTCGGCCGCTTCCACGTCCACACCGCCGAGCATCGGGGAAAGGCGCGCCCCGGCCAGTGGCCGATCCGCATCGACGCCGGCCTCGCCTTCGGCACCGGCCAGCACGCGACAACCGCCGGCTGCGTGCGGATGGCGGCGCACCTCGCCAAACGGCTGCGGAAAAACAATGTGCTCGATGTCGGCACCGGCTCGGGGCTGCTGGCCTTTGCCGCGCGGCGATTGTTCCCGACCGCCCGCATCACCGCCGCCGACCTCGATCCGGTGGCGGTCGCCGTTGCCGGGGAAAACGCCCGCATCAACCATGTGCGGCCGGGGCGCGGGCCGGGGGACATCGCCCTCTGCGTTGCCCCCGGCGTGACGCACCCGCTGATCCTGGCGCGCGCGCCCTATGATCTGGTGTTCGCCAACATCCTCGCCGGCCCGCTGGTGGCGCTGGCGCCGTCGCTT
>CAYYGQ010000157.1:0-5391 GCA_964471485.1 uncultured Sandaracinobacter sp.
AAGGCAGGCTCTTTGCCGTCGGCGCCTTCCTCGCCTTCCTCGGCGTTGCGCTCGACCGGCTCGATGACGAGATAGAGGGCGCCGGCGCCCAGCGTCGAGCTGGCGAAATAGAACAGCAGGGCCGCCAGCATCATCTGGCCGCCGAAGCCGATGGCCGCCAGCAGCGTGCCGGACGACACCAGCAGATAATTGCCGGCCACCTGCGTCAGCCGCCTTGCCGCCAGGATGCCGAGGGTGCCGAAGGCCATGGTGGCGAAGCCGCCGGCGAGCAGCCAGTCGCGCGCGGCCGCGCCGGCGGCCCCGGTTTCCGTCGCCAGCAGCAGCGAGCTGAGGCGAAGGATGATGTAGATGCCGACCTTGGTGAGGATGGCGAACTGCGCCGCCACCGGCGGGGCGGCGACGCCGTAGGTGCGCGGCAGCCAGAAGCACAGCGGCCAGATCGCCGCCTTGGTCAGGAAGGCGATGACGAGGATGGCGGCGCCGGCGGCGAGAAGGGACCGGCTTTCCGCCGGCAGCAGGCTGGCGGTGCGCGCCATGTCGGCCATGTTGAGGGTGCCGGTGACGGCGTAGAGGATGGCGACGCCAAGCAGGAACAGCAGCGAGGCGACGATGTTGATGGTGACATAATGGAGGGCGGCGCTGGTGCGGGCGGCGCCGGCGCCGTGCAGCAGCAGGCCGTAGGAAGCGGCCAGCAGCACTTCGAAGAACACGAACAGGTTGAAGAGGTCGCCGGTGAGGAAGGCGCCGTTCACGCCGGTCAGCAGCAGCAGGAACAGGGCATGGAAGCGCGGCCCGACGCGATCCCAGCGGGCGGCGGCGTAAAGCATGGCGAAGCTGCCGAGGGTGTTGGCCAGCAGCAGCAGCATCGCCGAGAGGCGGTCGGCCACCAGCACGATGGCGAAGGGTGCCGGCCAGTTGCCGGCCAGATGCACATGCGGCCCGCCATCGCCGGCCACCTCCAGAACCAGCAGCGCCGAGACCAGCAGCAGCCCCGCCATGGTGGCAAGGCCGAGCAGGCGCTTCAGCGTCCGGCGTTTCTCGTTCAAGGCCAGCATCAGCGCGCTGGCCACCAGCGGCAGCAGCACCGGCACGATCACCAACTGGTCGGGCCAGCCGTTCATTCCCGGCCCTCGGGACCGTCGACATGGTCGGTGCCGGAAAGCCCGCGCGACACCAGCAGCACCACCAGCAGCAGCGCCGTCGTCGCGAAGGAAATGACGATGGCCGTCAGCACCAGCGCCTGCGGCAGCGGATCGGCGTATTGCGCCGGATTGGCGATGGAGCCGCGGCCGACGATCGGCGGCGCATCGAGGTGGATTCGCCCCGACGCCAGGATGAACAGGTTGGCCGCATAGGAAAGCAGCGACAGCCCCAGGATCAACTGGAAGGTGCGCGGGCGCAGCAGCAGCCACACGCCGGATGCGGTCAGCACGCCGATGGCGAGGGCGAGGATCGTCTCCATCAGCCGGTCCCCCTTTCCAGCCTGTCGGCGGTATCGGCCGCCTGCGGCGAGCGGATCGACTGGTGGGCAAGCGCGATGAGGTTCAGCACCGTCGACCCCACCACCACGGCGAAGACGCCGAGGTCGAAGAACAGGGCGCTGGTCCAGTGCAGGTCGCCGACCAGCGGCAGCGGCAGCGTGCCGTGCGCACTGGTGAGGAAGGGCCGGCCGGACAGCATCGCTCCGATCCCGGTGCCGCCCGCCAGCAGCAGGCCGAAGCCGATCCACTTCATCGGCCGCACGCGAAGGCGCGCCTCGACCGAGCGGGTGCCGCTGGCCATGTAGAGCAGGATGATGCCGATCGAGGCGGCGACCCCGGCCGCGAAGCCGCCGCCCGGCAGATCGTGGCCGCGCAGCAGCAGATAGAGCGCAAAGGCAAGGACGAACGGGAACAGCCACTCCATCAGCACGCGCGGCACGAACAGATAATGGCGGATGGTGTCGCCCAGCGCGCGATCGGCCTGGGCGAAGTCGTAGGCGTCCTGCATCTGCTGCTGCATCGGCAGTTCGATGCTGTCGGGGGCGGGGCGGAAGCGGCGCAGCAGGCTGAACACGGTGAGGGCGACGATGGCGAGCACGGTGATTTCGCCCATGGTGTCGAGGCCGCGGAAATCGACCAGAATGACGTTCACCACATTGCTGCCGCCGCCGCCCGGATAGGCGTTGCGGGTGAAATAATGGGCGATGGTCGCGGTCTGCGGCTCCATCATCACCCTGTAGGACAGGGCGGCGACGCCGAGGCCGGCGCACGCCGCGATCAGCAGGTCGGTGCCGCGCCGCGTCTGCGCCCGCAGCCGCGCCGAAAGGCCCTGCTGTTCGGGCGGGTGGTCGGCGCGGCGCTTCGGCAGCCATCGAAGGCCGATCAGCAGCAGCAGCGTGGTGACGATTTCCACCAGCAATTGCGTCAGGCCAAGGTCGGGCGCCGACAGCCAGACGAAGCTGAGCACGGTGACGAGACCGGCGCCCCCGACCAGGATCACCGCCACCAGCCGGTGGTATTTCGCCATATAGGCGGCGGCGAGGGCGCAGCTGCCGCCGATCAGCCACAGCAGCGCGAACAGCGGCGTCGCCATGGTTGCTTGCGGCGTTTCCGCCACAGCGTCCGGCTTCCAGCCGCCCAGAAACGGCAGCAGGCCGGCCACAAGGGCCGCCAGCAGCAGCAGCCGCAATTGCGCCTGAAGGCGGCCCGTCCCCAGCAGGTCGCGCAGGAAGGTGGCGCCGGCGATGAAGAAGGCCAGCACCCGTTCGAAGATGCGCCGGCCGCGCAGCCGGCCGATCACCGGCGAGCGTTGCAGCCGGTTCAGCCGCCCGCCGAAGCGGATATAGAGCCAGGTGCCGACGACGAGCGCCGTCAGGCTCATCAGCATCGGCGTGGTGAAGCCGTGCCAGATGGCAAGGCTGTATTCCGGCGCCTGGTCGCCCAGCACCGAATGGACGGCGACATCGAGGGCCGGGCCGATGGTGACGGCGGGGAAGATGCCGACCAGCAGGCAGAGCGCCACCAGAATGCCGATCGGCAGCAGCATCGGCGCCGGCGCTTCGTGCGGCTGCTTGGGCAGATCGGTGGCCGGCGGGCCGAAGAAGGTCTGGTGGATGAAGCGCAGCGAATAGAGCACGGCGAAAGCGCTGGCGACGGTGGCGAGCGTCGGCAGCAGCAGATCGAGCACGGTGCCGCTGTGGGTGGCGCGCGCTTCCGCCAGGAACATCTCCTTGGAAAGAAACCCGTTCAGAAGCGGCACCCCGGCCATGGCGGCGGCCGCCACCATGGCAAGCGTCGCCGTCAGCGGCATGGCGCTGGCAAGGCCGCTCAGCCGGCGGATGTCGCGGGTTCCGGTTTCGTGGTCGATGACGCCCGTCGCCATGAACAGCGACGCCTTGAAGGTGGCGTGGTTGGCGGTGTGGAAGATGGCCGCCACCGCGCCCAGAGGGCTGCCGAGGCCGAGCAGCAGGGTGATGAGGCCAAGGTGGCTGATGGTGGAATAGGCAAGCAGCCCCTTGAGGTCGCGCTGGAAGATCGCCGACCAGGCGCCGACCAGCAGGGTGACGAGACCGGCCCCCGTCACCAGCTGGAACCAGAGGTCGCTGCCGGCCATCACCGGCCACAGGCGCAGCAGCACGAAGATGCCGGCCTTCACCAGCGTCGCCGAATGCAGATAGGCGGACACCGGCGTCGGCGCCGCCATCGCATGCGGCAGCCAGAAATGGAACGGCAGCTGCGCGCTTTTGGTGAAGGCGCCGGCCAGCACCAGAACAAGGGCCGCCGGATAGAGCGGATGGCTTTGGACGACATCGCGCATCTGCCACAACTGCACCAGATCGTAGGTGGCGGCGATGCGGCCGATCAGCAGAAAGCCGAGCAGCAGGGCCACCCCGCCCGATGCGGTGACGATGAGCGACATGCGGGCGCCGTCGCGGGCGCTTTCATTGTGGTGCCAGTAACCGATCAGCAGGAACGAGAACAGGCCGGTCAGCTCGAAGAAGAAGGCAAGCTGGATGAGGTTGCCGGAAAGCACCAGCCCCAGCATCGAGCCGGCAAAGGCCAGCAGAAACGAGAAGAAGCGCGGCACCGGATCCGTCGCCGCCATGTAATAGCGGGCGTAGAGCACGACGAGAAAGCCGATGCCGAGGATCAGCGCCGCGAAGAACCAGGAAAGCCCGTCCAAACGAAGCACCAGATCGAGACCGAAGGTGGGCATCCAGGAAAAGGGCAGCACCAGCGGCACGCCGGCGCGTATCTGCGGGAAGGTGAAGGCAAGAATGGCCAGCCCAGCCAGCATGGGGATGCTGGCGAGGATGGCGGCGAGGTTGCGGCCGCGCGTCGGCAGCATGGCGGCGACCAGGCTGCCGAGGAACGGAAACAGCAGCAGAAAAAGCAGCAACCGCGGATCGGTCATCGGCGGTGTCTGCCTCCCTTGATCGGATGAAACTCCCGTTGCGTATGGATGCCTTCTGTCCGATCACAGCATGGAGACGCAAGCATTATTCTGCCGGCGGCTGGAACATTCGCGCATAAGATGCCACGGGTTGCGCCGTGAACGGCCAGCGCATCGAAAGCATCGACACCATCCGCGGCGTCGCCGTCCTTGGCATATTGGTGATGAACATCATCGGCATGGCCTATGCCGGCGCCGGCTATCTGAACCCGATGCTGACGGGCGATGGCGCGGCGAACCTTGCGCTCTGGGCGGCGGCCGATGTGCTGGTCGACGGCAAGATGCGGGCGCTGTTCTCGATGCTGTTCGGCGCCTCGATGCTGCTGATGGCGGAAACATCGCCCGAGGGGCGGGAAACGGGGCGCCATGTGGCGCGGATGCTGGTGCTGCTGTTGATCGGCGCCGTCCATGGCTCGTTGCTGTGGCCGGGCGACATCCTGCTGCCCTTTGCCGTTGCCGGCCTGCTGCTGTGGCCGCTTCGCCATCTGGAAACCGACCGATTGTTTCTGGGCGGGGTGATGCTGCTGGCGCTGCAACTGGCGCTCACGATCGGCTTTGCCGTGCAGGCCGGGGCGGCGGCGGCAATGGCCGCCATGCCCGGCGCCAGCCCCGAGGCCGTTGCCGCCTGGGACAATCTGCACAGCCTGCTGTGGCCGCCGGCCGAACAGATGGCCGACGAAGTGGCGCTGATGACCGGCGGCCTGTCCGACATTCTGGGCATCCGCCATCGGGCCATGCTCTATTCCCGATTGTTCCTGCTGCCGTTTCGAATTCTCGCCGAAACCGGCGGCTTGATGCTGATCGGCATGGGGCTTTACCGGCTGCGCTGGTGGCGGGGCGATTTTCCCCTTGCCCATTACCGCCGCCTGGCCTTGTTGCTGATTCCGCCCGGCCTTGGCGCCGGCGCGCTGATCTGCTGGCGGTTCCAGGCGTCGGGCTTTGCCGTTGTCGGCTATT
>CAYYGQ010000158.1:0-5390 GCA_964471485.1 uncultured Sandaracinobacter sp.
CGGGATCGAGGTGACGAACGACCCGGCAAAAGCGGTGGCCGGCGCCGACATCGTCGTCACCGATACCTGGGTGTCGATGGGCGACCAGGACGCCGAGCGGCGTCTTCGCGATTTCCGCCGCTATCAGGTGACGGCGGCGCTGATGGCGAAGGCCGCCGACGATGCCTTTTTCCTGCACTGCCTGCCGGCGCACCGTGGCGAGGAAGTGGAGGCCGCCGTCATCGACGGGCCGCGCTCGCTGGTGTGGCCGGAGGCCGCCAACCGGGTCCATGCCCAGAAGGCGCTGCTGCTCTGGGCGCTCGGCAAGCTTGGCTGATGGCAGAGCCGGCCGAACAGGCCTTTGGGCAGGCGCCTGGACAGGCACTGGGGCAGGCACTTGCGTTCACCCTTCCCGACCAGGGCGTGCGCGGCCGGCTGGTGCGGCTTGGCGCGGTGGCGGAGGAAATTCTCGGCGCCCGTGCCTATCCGTGGCCGGCGGCGTGCCTGCTGGCCGAGACGCTGGCGCTGACGGCGCTTCTGGGGTCGCTGCTGGCGGCGGAAGGCGGGCAACTGACGCTACAGGTGCAGGGCAGCGAAGCGCCGGTCAGGCTGCTGGTGGCCGACTGGTGCGTCGATGAATCGCCGGGCGGACAGGCGGGCGCGCTTCGCGGCTATCTCTCGCTCGACCCCGACCGCCGGCTGCCGCCGCCGGACGAGCGGGCGGATCTGCGCGTGCTGTTCGGCGACGGCCGGCTGCTGCTGACGGTGGATCGCGGCGCCGATCCGGGGGCCGGCCCGGCCGCGGATGCGGCGGCGGGGCGCTATCAGGGCATCGTCGACCTCGACGCGCCGACCTTGGAGGCGGCGGCGGCGCGCTATTTCACGGCGAGCGAGCAGGTGCCGACGCTGGTGCGGCTGGCGGCCATGCGCGACGGCGGCGGCCGCTGGCAGGCCGGCGGCCTGCTGTTGCAGCCGTTGCCGGAGGAAAGCGGCGAAGACAGCAAAGAGCGGTTCGAGGAAGTCGCGGCGCTGGCCGCCAGCAGCAGCGATTCCGAACTGACGGATTGCGGGCTGGCGGCGGAGACGCTGTTGTGGCGGCTGTTCCACCAGCAGCGGGTGCATCTGTTTCCGGCCATGGCTCTGCGGCGCGGCTGCCGCTGCACGGCCGAGCATATCGGCGCCGTTCTCGGCCGCTTTCCGGCCGACGAGCGGGCGGCCATGCGCGGCGCCGACGGCCGTATCGCCGTCGATTGCGAATTTTGCGCCAGACAATTTCTCTTTGATTTATAAGCATTGATCGGAACTTGCCCGTCCGGTGTGGCATTGTTGCGACAGCGGAGAGTGAAACCAGACCGAAACGGATAAGGAAGTTGCCGATCTTCTGTCGGTAACGCACTATTCCCGTTCCCAGGAAGCAGGAAACGGGAGTAGGACCGATGTCGGGAACATTTCGAACTTCCGCCATGGTGTCGGCGTTGCTTGCCTCGGTGTTCGCTCCGGCTGTCGCGGCCTGGGCGCAGCAGCCGGCCGATGCCGGCGCCGCCAGCAGCGCGATGGCGGCCCCCATGGCGGCGCCCATGGGGGCCCCCATGACAGACGATATCATCGTCACGGCGACGCGGCGCGCGCAGGCGCTTTCCGATGTGCCGATCGCCGTCAGCGCCATCACCGCCGATCAACTGGCGGATTCCGGCACCACCGACCTTCGTTCCCTCAACCAGCTGGCGCCGTCGCTGCTGGTGTCGGGCGCCACTTCGGAACAGATTTTCTCGGCGCGCGTGCGCGGCATCGGCACCGTCGGCGAGAATCCGGGCATCGAAAGCTCGGTCGCCCTCTTCATCGACGGCGTTTACCGGAACCGCACCGGCACCGGCCTCTCCGACCTTGGCGAGGTGGAACGGATCGAGGTGCTGCGCGGCCCGCAGGGAACCCTCTTCGGCCGCAACGCCTCGGCCGGTCTCATCAACGTCGTCACCAAAAAGCCCGCCTTCGAGAACAGCGGCTATGCCAACGCCAGCTACGGCAATTACCACCAGAAGCGCCTTGAAGGCGGCCTGAATCATGAACTGGTGCCGGGGGTGCTGGCCGCCAAGGTGGAAGGGCTGTGGAACGAGCGCGACGGCTTTGTCGAGGATGTGGTCTCGGGGAAGAAATACAACGACCGCAACCGCTGGATGGTGCGCGGGCAACTGCTTTACGACCCCGGCGGCGACGTTTCGCTTCGCTTCGCCGCCGACTATACCAACCACCGCGAGCAATGCTGCCGCGCCGGAATCGCCACCGCCGAGGGGCTGGCGCCGGGGCCGGACGGTAGCGTTCTCTTCGGCCCCAATCCGCTGCTGCCGATCCTGCGCGCCCTTGGCTCCAGAATCGAGCCGGGCGAACTGTTCACGACGGCGGTGACGCCAGGCCGCGACAATCCGGCGAACGTCGACAGTTGGGGCGTGTCCGCCGAACTGAACTGGGATCTGGGGGCGGCGAACCTCACCTCGATCACCGCCTACCGCGACTTCAAGAGCGTGAACGGTCTCGACGCCGACTATGACAATCTCGATCTCGTCTATCGCCAGGGGCAGCTCAATCGCTTCAAGACCTTCACGCAGGAGCTGCGTTTGAATGGCAAGGCGCTCGACGACCGGCTCGACTGGCTGGTCGGCGGCTATTTCGCCAGCGAGCGCTTCCATTTCGTCGACGACCTCACCTTTGGCGACGACATCGAGAGCTATGGCGACTGTCTGGTGGTGGCGCAGCTGGCGCCCGCGGCCGTCAACCCGCTGCTGCCGCGCTGCACGTCGCTTCCGGCAAGCGCCTGGCCGGGCTATGCCGGGCTTGCCGCCCTGCTCGGCGTGCCGCGCCTTCCCGGCACCGGGGTCGGCCCCGGCTCCTTCTTCCAGCAGAACAGCCGCAACTTCGCCTTTTTCACCCACAATGTGTTCGACCTCGTCCGCGACCGCCTGAGCCTGACGCTTGGCGCCCGCTACACCAACGAGGAAAAGCAGCTGGACGCGCCGTTCAACAACACCAACCTGCTTTGCGCCGGGCTGCGCGCCATCGGCAACGCCGCCGCCGCCCTGCCCTGCGCGGTGAACGGCACCGCCGGCCCCGGTTTCCGCCAGGGCGACCCCGGCACCAGCATCGCGGAAAGCCGCTGGACCGGCACCGCCGTCCTCAGCTGGAAGCCGGTCGACGACCTCATGCTCTACGGCAGCTGGGCCAGCGGCTACAAGGCCGGCGGCTTCAACCTCGACAGTTCGGCGGTGGACATTCCCTGCAACCCGGCGCTGGGCGACGCCGCCCAGCAGGCGGCCTGTGCGGCGCTTTGGTCGCTGCCGGCGAACAGGCCCGGGAACGCCCGGCCCGAAGCGGTCGACTTGCAGTTCGCGCCGGAAACGGTGCGGGCCTTCGAACTTGGCGCCAAATATTCGACCGCCGGCTTCTCCGCCAACATCGCCCTCTTCCACCAGAGTTTTTCCAATTTCCAGCTCAACACCTTCAACGGCCTGAGCTTCGAGGTGGCCAACATCCAGGCCTGCAAGGACGGTCTGAACGGTGGCGACACCGACGCTTCGCCGCTGACCGGCGGCTGCGCCGCCGACCGGCTGAAGCCGGGGGTGATCTCCAAGGGGGTGGAAATCGAGCTGACGGCAAGGCCGGCCCCTGATCTGTCGCTGTCGTCGGCGCTGACCTATCTCGACCCCAGGTTCGAGCGGGATCTGGTCGGCACCAGCGGCCGGCCGCTGTCGCCGACGCTGTTCCAGTTGCCGGGGCGGCCGATGTCGAACGCGCCGGCCTATGTGGTGACGGGCGCCGCTTCCTGGACTCCGCCCGTCGGCCGGCTTCGCGGCCTCGTCTATCTCGACTATCGCTTCCAGTCCAACGTCAACACCGGCTCCAACCTCGATGTCGAGAAGATCCAGCCCTCCTATCTGGTCTTCAACGGCCGGCTCGGTCTTTCCCCCGGAGACCGCAAATGGTCGCTCGAACTCTGGGGCCAGAATCTGTTCGACCGGCGCTATTTCCAGATCGCCGCCGACCAGCCGCTGCATGGCTCGGGCACCTTCCTCGCCGTGGCGCAAGGCTTGGCGCCGGGCGCCAACAAGCTCTACATGCTGTTTCCGGGGGAACCCCGCACCTTCGGCGTCACCGGCCGGGTGCGCTTCTGAGCGGGATCGGTTTTGTCAGCGCAGATGCGCGCCGAACCAGGCGAGGGCGTCCGCCCAGGCGGCCCTGGCCGATTCCTCGTGGTAGCTTGGCCGGTAGTCGGCGAGGAAGCCGTGGCCGGCGCCCTTGAAGACTTCGAGGCGGCTTTGGCTGTTGGGTCCGAGGGCGGCGCGCATCCGTTCGACATCGGCCACCGGGATGCCCTGGTCCAGTTCGCCGTATAGGCCGAGGACGGGCGCCTTGATGTTCGAAACCAGGTCGATCGGATTTTGCGGCTGCAACGGGCCGGGCGTGCCGGCCAGCCGGCCGTACCAGGCGACGCCCGCCTTCAGGCCGGGGTTGTGCGCGGCATAAAGCCAGACGATGCGCCCGCCCCAGCAATAGCCGGTGATGCCAAGGCGGGCGCGGTCGCCGCCGTCGCCGCCGGCAAAGGCGGCCGCGGCGTCGAGGTCGGCCATCACCTGGGCATCCGGCACCTTCGAGACGATGGTTTCCGAAAGCGTGCGGATGTCGGCCGCCTTCGTCGGGTCGCCCTGGCGCTGGTAAAGGTCGGGGGCGATGGCGTAATAGCCGGCCTGCGCCAGGCGCCGCGTCACGTCGCGCACCCATTGGTGCAGGCCGAAAATTTCCTGCACCACGAGGATGGCCGGCAAACCGGTTTTCCCCGATGGCCTGGCCCGGTAGGCGTTCATGGCGAAGCCGGAAGAGGCCGGAAAGCGGATCATGCCGGCGTCAAGCCCGGTCGCGGGCGTCTCGATGGCATCGGCCAGCACCGGTTGCGCGGCCAGCGCATAGCCGGCGGCGGCGGCCCCGCCGGCCAGCGCCATGCGGCGGCTCAGTGCGGTGGTCGCAATCCAGTTTTCGGTTTCGGCAAGCCGCTCGGCCATCTGTCCCTCCTTGTCGGTCCGGCCACAGCATAACCGCGGGCGACGGCGCGGAACAGCGGTTTTGCCGCTTGACCGTGCGCGTGGCGGGCGGGCATGTCGAGGCGAACGACGGAGATGCCCGATGCGCCGCTGGCTGCTGAAATCCGAACCCGATGTCTACAGCTTCGACCGGCTGCTGGAAGATGGCGAAACCGTCTGGGATGGCGTTCGCAACAACGCCGCCCGCCTCAATCTTCGCGCCATGAAGCTGGGCGACGAGGCGTTTTTCTACCACTCGAACCTTGGGCGCGAAGTGGTCGGCATCTGCCGCATCGTCCGCGAGGCTTTCCCCGATCCAACGGATGAAACGGGGAAATGGGTGGC
>CAYYGQ010000159.1:0-5365 GCA_964471485.1 uncultured Sandaracinobacter sp.
CCGTGTGCAGCCGCCGCGCCGCCCGCGCGCGCTCGCGGGATGCCGCTTGCAGCCGGTGGTTGGCGCGGGTCAGCTCCGTCGTCCGCAGCGCCACCTCGCGCTCCAGGCGGCTGCGCATGTCCCGCTGCGCCGCCAGCCGCACATGGGCGCGCCACCACAGGCCCGCCACCAGCATGGCCACCACCAGCCCGCCAAGCGCGAAAGCGCGGGCGCGGGCGTTGGCGCTGGAAAGCGCCGGATCGAGCGGCGACAGATGGTGCAGGATGCCGCCTTCGACCGGGGCCTCGATGTCGGCCATGCGCCAGAGCGTGGCGTTGGCGTCGCCGCCTTCCCGGACCGTCTGGCCGTCGACCGCCAGATCGAGCGGCCGCGCCACGCCGTCGCCATATTGCAGCGAACTGCGCAAGCGCTCGCCCAGCGCCGGGTCGATCGGACCCAGGGTGCGGAACCGCCATCCGGGCACGCTGGTGATGACGATCACGCCATGGCGGTCGGTGATGAAGCTGCGCCCCGACTGGCGGGCCCAGGATGCTTCGAGATCGTCGAACTCCACCTTGACGACGATGACGCCCAAGGCGCGGCCGCCCTCGGCGATGCGCTGGGCGATGAACAGGCCGGGATGCCCGCTGGTGGTGCCAAGCGCATAAAGCTCTGCCGCGCCGGCGCGCAGCGCCTGCTGGAAATATTGCCGATAGGAATAGTCGTGGCCGACGAAACTGTCCGGCGACCGCCAGTTGCTGGCGGCGATGGCGCGCCCGTCGTCCCGCAGCACGTAGATCACCTTGGCATTGGTGCGTTCGGCCAGGATTTCAAGCTTGTGGTTCAATTGCTCGGCGGCGTCGGCGCTTCCGGTCCGGAGCACGGCGGCCACCTGCGGATATTCAGTGAGGACCAGCGGCAGCAGGCGGTATTTCTGCAATTCGCTCGAAAGCAGGCCGAGATGCGTTCTGGCCATCTGCCGGGCATCGAGATCGGTCACGGCTTCGGCATGGGAGCGCGCCCAATTGCCGGACGCCAGCGTCGCCGCCGTTGCCAGCAGCAGCAGGCCAAGAGCCATGGTCGCCCAGCGGAGACGAAGCGGATTCGATTCGGACAAGGGATGTGCGGAGCTAATGTGCGGAAATCCGCACGATCCCTGGAAATTCGTGCGGAAACCCGCACAAACCCTTCGGCCTGCTTTTGAACTCCATAGTAAATATTCTTTCTTTTCAGAATATTACGCCAGATTTTATCCATCGTGGAGCAGCCTGTGCGGCGATGCTAGCCTCTCACTGTCCGTCATCCTGGTCAAGCATAAGCCAGAAGACGGGGCCATCGGGAAAAACCGGCGGGGAAGCCGGCGGGGAAACCGGCAAGGGGGGAGCATGTGCAGCCAGTGAAGGAAAGAACCGCATCTCCTGTCCGCTGGCTGCGGCCGTTGCGGCATCTTTATGTGCAGGTTCTGCTGGCGATCCTGCTTGGTGTCGTCATCGGCCATCTCGCGCCGGCGACCGGCGAGGCGCTGAAGCCGCTCGGCGACGGCTTCATCAACCTCGTCAAGATGATCATCGCGCCGGTGATCTTCCTCAGCATCACCATCGGCATCGCCGGCATGCGCGAACTGGGGTCGCTGGGCCGCGTCGTCGGCAAGGCCTTCGCCTATTTCCTGTCCGTCTCCACCCTGGCGCTGGTCGTCGGCCTGGTCATGGCCAATGTCGTGCAGCCGGGGACGGGCATGCACATCGACCCGGCAACGCTCGACGCCGGCGCCGTCGAGAGCTTCTACGAGCAGGCGCACGAGACCAGCCTCACCGGCTTCCTGATGGCCATCATCCCAACGACGATGCTGTCGGCCCTGACCCAAGGTTCCATCCTGCAAGTGCTGTTCGTGGCGGTGCTGTTCGGGATCAGCCTGTCGATCATCGGCAAACCGGCGGAACCGCTGGTCGACCTGCTGGAGCGGCTGGCGCTGGTGATCTTCAAGCTGGTCGACATTCTGATGCGGGCGGCGCCGGTCGGCGCCTTCGGCGCCATCGCCTTCACGGTGGGCAAATACGGCGTCGGCGCGCTGTCCAACCTCGGCACCCTGGTCGCCACCTTCTACACCACCTCGCTATTGTTCATCCTGGTCGTCCTCGGCTCGATCGCGGCGCTGAGCGGCTTCTCGCTGCTGCGGCTGCTGCGCTATCTGCGCGCCGAACTGCTGCTGGTGTTCGGCACTTCCTCGTCGGAAGCCGCCCTCCCCAGCCTCATGGAAAAGATGGAGCAGGCCGGTTGCGCGAAATCGGTGGTCGGCATCGTCGTGCCCACCGGCTATTCGTTCAATCTGGACGGCACCAACATCTACATGACTCTGGCGGCGCTGTTCATCGCCCAGGCGGTCGACGCCCATCTGCCGCTGGGCGAACAGATCGCGCTGCTGCTGGTGGCGATGATCAGTTCGAAGGGCGCCGCCGGCATCACCGGCGCCGGCTTCATCACGCTGGCGGCCACGCTGTCGATCGTGCCGAGCGTGCCGGTCGCCGGCCTGGCGCTGATCCTCGGCATCGACCGCTTCATGTCGGAATGCCGCTCGCTCACCAACTTCATCGGCAACGCCGTGGCCACGGTGGTGGTGGCCCGCTGGGAGAACGCCCTCGACCGCGACAAATTGCAAAGCGCCCTCTCCAGCGGCGCCCCACCGATCGCCACGGATTCGATCGCCGGCGATTCCCAGGTCGTGCTTGCCCCCAACCAGGCAGGCCAACAATCACAAGACTGAATTCTTCATATAAAACAACGGAGTGGAGGTAAATATGGGTTACAAGCATAGAAGCCTACTCGCGCTGGGAGCCAGTATTACCGTTTTGTCCACGGCCATCTGCGCCTCGGCCCAGCAGGATCCGCTGGTCGACCCGACACCGCAGGGGGATATCGTGGTGATCGGCTCGCAGATTCGCGGCGCCCAGCTCACCGGGGCGCTGCCGGTCAACGTGGTCAGCCAGGCCGAGATGCAGGCCGTGGCGCCGGTTTCCAGCGGCGACCTGTTCCGCACCATTCCGCAGCTCGGCGACGTCTCGTTCAACGAGCAGTCCACCGGCGGCGTCAACTCCACCCGGGGCGACGTGTCCTCGGTCAGCCTGCGCGGCCTCGGCCTCGGCAATACATTGCTGCTGCTGAACGGCCGCCGCATGGTGCTGCACCCCACTTCGCAGGCGGTGACCGGAATCGTCGACTCGCAGGTGCCGGTGTTCGGCTACAACGCCAACGCCATCCCCGTCGCCGGCCTGGAGCGGCTGGAAGTGCTGCGCGACGGCGCCGCCGCGCTCTACGGCTCCGACGCGGTGGCCGGCGTCGTCAACAATGTGCTGAAATCGGACTTCGACGGCAAGGAATTCACGGTGCGCTATGGCGGCGCCGAAGGCACCAGCCAGCGCGAGATGGAGATCACCGGAATCGTCGGCACCCAATTCGCCCAGGGCCGGGGCAATATCTCCATCTTCGGCAGCTATTCGAAGCGTTCGCACCTCTGGGTCTCGGACCTGCCTTTCACCGAAACCTCGGACCGCAGGGCCTTCGCCGAAGGCACCGGCTTCGAAGGCACGGCGGCCTTCGACGCCCGCGGCAATTCTTCGGCCTGGGGCACATTCCGGGCATCCGGCGTGACCCAGCCGATCACCCGGAACGGCGTCGCCATCACCGACGGCAGCGGCGTGTTCCACCTGCAACCGGGCGCGAACGCCGGCTGCCGGCTGGATTCCGGCATCGACGGAGTCTGCTATGGCGCCGGAAACATCACCAGCGGCACCGCCAATCGCAACGCCCGCCTCGACAGCGCCCGCACCTTCCCGCACATGTCGGTGTCGAGCAAGACCCAGCGCCTCAACCTGTTCAGCTTCATCAATTACGAGCTGACCGACGATCTGACCTTCTTCGGCGAACTGGGGCTGTACCGGGCAAAAACCAACGATGTCGGCGGGTCGAGCGGCGTCGGCACCTCGCCGGCCACCATCACCATCGCCCGCGATGCCTATTACAACCCGTTCGGGCCGATCGGCTCGCCCAACCGCATTCCGGGGCTGGACAATGTTCCAGACGAAGGGATGCCGCTGACCTTCGTCAACTACAACGCCGTCGACGAAGGCACGAACGACGTCAACGTCACCAACGCGCAATACCGGATTCTGGGCGGCCTGCGCGGCAGCTTCGGCGACTGGAACTGGGAATCGGCGGCGCTCTACAACTGGGCGACCGCCCAGGACCGCAGCGACCGGCTCAGCCTCACCCTGTTCCAGAAGCAGGTGAACCTGACCACCCCCGACGCCTACAACCCGTTCACGGGCGGCGATCCGGCCAACCCGTCGGTTGGCGACAGTTCGCCGAACCCGCTTTCGTCCATTACCCCCTATCATGTGGAGATGCTGCGCGCGACGCGAACCAGCCTCGCCCTCTGGGACTTCAAGCTGTCGAACGCGCATCTGCTCTCGCTCTGGGACGGCAGCAACATCGGCATCGCGGCGGGCGTCGAGTTCCGGCGCGAAGATTATCACGACGATCGCGATCCCCGCCAGGACGGCACGATCGGCTATGTCGACGGCGTGACGGGCGCGACCGCAACCGTCGATACCGGCAGCAGCCTGTCGCCGGACGTGCGCGGCAAGCGCAACGTCTGGTCGGCCTACGCGGAGCTGGCCTCGACTCTGGTCACGCCGGATATGGACATTCCGTTCGTCCGCGCGGTCGACCTGCAACTGGCCGGCCGCTTCGAACGCTACAGCGATGTCGGCTCGGTCGCCAAGCCGAAGATCGCCGGCTCCTGGGATCCGGTCGACGGCATCCGCCTTCGTTCGTCCTGGTCGGGCGGCTTCCGCGCGCCGAACCTTGAAGTCATCAACCTGACCGAACTGGGCCGCAACCAGGGCGGCATCGACTATCTGCTTTGCGAGGCCGATTTGCAGGCGGGGCGCATCAGCAGCTTTTCGCAGTGCAATCGCACCACGTCGATGATCCGGAAGATGGTGGGCAACCCCAATCTGAAGCCGGAAGAGTCGACCAGCTTCAGCTACGGCCTGGTGCTGATGCCGCCGTTGCCCGACGGCTTCGGCCGGCTGACCTTCACGGTCGACCGCTGGAAGATCAAGCAGAAGAACGCCATCGGCCTCGTCAACGCCCAGGACGCGCTGACCCTCGACTATATGCTGCGGATGCAGGGCAGCAGCAACCCGGACGTGCACCGCAGCACGCCCACGGCCGACGACTTCAACCTGTTCGCCGGCACCAGCCTGACGCCGACCGGCGGCAGCGACCGCATCATCAACATCGACCTCACCTTCGAGAATTTCCTGCCCATCACCGTCGAAGGCATCGACTTCGGCGAGCTGGCGGACGACATCCGCGACACGTGCTG
>CAYYGQ010000160.1:0-5345 GCA_964471485.1 uncultured Sandaracinobacter sp.
ATGGAGTTCCTGCTCGACAAGATGAAGGATTCGAAGACCAACGAGGATTTCTTCGCCTCGATGAACCAGTGAGGAGCCAGCCATGAAGTTCGAAGTGGAAGTGGAAGCGACGCCGTCGGAAGCGCGCGCCTTTCTCGGCCTTCCCGATCTGACGCCGCTGCACGAAGCCTGGGTGGAACGGATGAAAAGCTTCTCGATCGAAGGCCCCTCGGCCGACGACTGGCAGAAGCTGATGAAACACTGGACGGGCGGCGTCAGCGGAATGGGCGGTGGCCTTGAAGCCTGGCAGAAGCTCATGCTGGCGGCGATGACTCCGTCTTCCGGCAAGGAAGCGGCCGAGGAGAAGAAATAAGGTCAAGGAAGCCGTGCAGCCGATTCACGCGCTTTCCTCCGGCCAACCGCCAGCCGGGGTCGCCGTCGTCCGCCTGAGCGGAAGCGGAAGTTTCGGCATCGCCGAACGGCTGCTGGGCGGGGCGGCATTGCCGCCGCCGCGTGCTGCAATGCTGCGCAGCATTTTTTTCCCGGAAACGCAGCAACTGATTGATAAAGCAATCATTATTTGTTTTGCTGCGCCGCATAGCTTTACCGGTGAAGATGTGGTGGAATTTCATTGCCATGGTTCGCCGGCCGTGGTTTCCACCCTTCAGGCGGCGCTTGCCCGTTGCGGCTCAAGGCCGGCCGAGGCGGGCGAATTCAGCCGTCGCGCCTTTCTTCACGGCCGCATGGATCTGACCGGGGCGGAAGCGCTGGCCGATCTGCTGGTCGCGGAAACCGAGGCGCAGCGGCATCTGGCGCTGTCGAATGTCGACGGCCGGCTGCGCCGGCAAGCGGATTCGTGGCGGCAACGGTTGATCGCTCTGCTGGCGGAGATCGAGGCCGATCTCGATTTTTCCGACGAAGCCGATGTTGGCGGCGATGTCTGGCGCCGTTCGGGGCAGGCGCTTGGGTCGCTGATCGACGAACTGGAGCGGGCGCTTGCCGCCGCCCCCGTCGCCGAGCGCATTCGGCATGGGCTGGTCATCGCCATCGTCGGCCCGCCCAATGTCGGCAAATCCAGCCTGCTGAACGCCATTGCCCGCCGCGAGGTGGCGATCGTGACCCCCCATGCCGGCACCACCCGCGATGTGCTGGAGGTGCAACTCGATCTTGGCGGCCTGCCGGCGGTGTTGCTGGATACGGCGGGAATCCGCGAAACCGGCGATCCCGTGGAAATGGAGGGGATCGCCCGCGCCCGCGCCCGCGCCGCCGCGGCCGATCTCGTGCTCGATCTCGGGCCTGGCGGCAATGTCGTCAACCGCATTGATCTCTGCGGAGCGCCGCCGGGCTTTCGCGATGGCCGCCACCATCTGTCGGCAAAAACCGGCGCCGGGCTTGCAGAGCTGGAGCAATGGCTGGCCGCATGGGCCGGGCGACAGATCGTCCGGGGCGAGTCGCCGCTGGTAACGACCGCCCGGCAGCAACATCTGCTGGCGGCCACCCTTGCCGGGCTTCGGGAAGCGGCGGGGCAGCAGGATGCGGTGCTGGCCGCGGAATCGCTTCGAAGCGCCGCCAACGCGCTTGGGCGGATGACCGGCCTGATCGACCCGGAGGCGGTGCTGGGGGCCATTTTCAGCCGCTTCTGCATCGGCAAGTAACGGATATCCTGTCGAAAGACCGGCGTATTCATTGGCGTGTTCACCGGCGTGTTCCACGTGGAACAACGGCCAGATGGGCTTTGCGACGCGCCGCCGCATCTGCTATGGCCGGCCGTCATGCGCGCCTATGATGTTCTCGCCTATGATGTTCTCGTTGTCGGGGGTGGCCATGCCGGAGTCGAGGCTGCCGCCGCCGCCGCCCGGCTTGGCGCCAAGGTTGGCCTGATCAGCCTGCGCCGGGACAATCTCGGCCGTATGAGTTGCAATCCGGCCATCGGCGGTCTCGGCAAGGGCCATCTGGTGCGCGAAATCGACGCCATGGACGGCCTGATGGGCCGCGCCGCCGACCGCGCCGGCATCCAGTTCCGCCTGCTGAACCGCAGCCGTGGGCCGGCGGTGCAGGGACCGCGCGCCCAGGCGGACCGGCGTCTCTATGCGATGGCCATCCGCCAACTGGTGGAGGAATCGGCCGTCGAACTGCTCGAAGCGGAAGTGCTGGACCTGCTGGTAGAGCGGGGATGTTGCCGAGGCGTATCGACATCGGTGGGGGATTTTCAGAGCGGCGCCGTGGTGCTGGCGACCGGAACTTTCCTTGGCGGTGTGCTGCACATCGGCGAGCGCCAGCTTGGTGGCGGCCGCATTGGCGAGCATGGGGCCAATGCGCTCGCCAGCCGATTGCGGGCGCTGCAACTGCCCATGCATCGGCTGAAAACCGGAACGCCGCCAAGGCTCGACGGCCGCGGCATCGACTGGTCCGGGCTTGAAGCGCAGGGCGGCGATGCGGTGCCAAGCTATTTCTCATCGCTGACCAGCGGCAGCGACGTGGCGCAGGTGGATTGCTACATCACCCGCACCACCGCCGCGACCCACGAGGTGATTCGCGCCAATATCGGCCGGTCGCCGCTCTATGCCGGCCGCATCGAAGGGGTAGGCCCACGCTATTGCCCGTCGGTCGAAGACAAGGTGATGCGCTTCGGCGATCGCGACGGCCACCAGATCTTCCTGGAACCGGAAGGGCTGGACGATCCGCTGATTTACCCGAACGGCATTTCCACCAGCCTGCCGGAAGACGTGCAGCAGCAGATCGTGCGTTCGATTCCGGGGCTGGAACGGGCGCGGATCGTGCAGCCCGGCTATGCGGTCGAATATGATTATCTCGATCCAAGGGCGCTCGATCGCGGTCTGCAATTGCTGGCGCTTCCGGGCCTGTGGCTGGCCGGGCAGATCAATGGCACCACCGGCTATGAAGAAGCAGCGGCGCAGGGGCTGGTGGCCGGGCTGAACGCCGCCGGAGCGCGCTGGATTCCCGATCGCGCGCAAAGCTATATCGGGGTCATGGTCGACGATCTGGTGACGCAGGGCGTCTCCGAACCCTATCGGATGTTCACCTCACGCGCCGAATACCGGCTGCGGTTGCGGGCGGACAACAGCGACCTTCGCCTGACGGACGAGGGGATTCGCCTCGGCTGCGTCGGTGCTGAGCGAGCGGCGCAGTTCGCCGCGCGGCGGCGCCAGGTCGACTGGCTGACCGCGG
Source organism: uncultured Sandaracinobacter sp. (assembly GCA_964471485.1). Taxonomy (GTDB): domain Bacteria; phylum Pseudomonadota; class Alphaproteobacteria; order Sphingomonadales; family Sphingomonadaceae; genus Sandaracinobacteroides. Next base: position 3,169 of record CAYYGQ010000160.1, read on the forward strand.
CGTTGAAAGCGCGCCAGGCGCCGGCGTCGGCCTTTCCAGAGGTGAAGGGCGACGGCATCCGTCGCAGCCTGTTTGAATGGGCGCGGTTTCCCGGTGTGCGCTGGGATTCGCTGTTGCGGCTGGCGCCGGATCTGGCCGCGGCGGGAGGTGTGGCGGACACGGTGCTGACCGATGCCGCCTATGCGGTCTATCTCGACCGGCAGCAGGCCGACGTTGCCCGCATGCGACAGGAGGAAGCGGAAGCGATCCCGCTGCATCTGGACTATCGTTCGATTCCCGGCCTTTCGAACGAGATGGCCGAACGTCTGCAACTGGCGCGACCGGAAACGCTTGGGCAGGCCGGTCGTGTGCGCGGCGTGACTCCGGCGGCGATGACGGCGCTGGTTGCCTGGCTGCGAAAGCAGAAACTTGCCGCCGCCTGAGCAGCGCTTGTTGCCCGTGGAGCGGCCGTCGGGGCAAGCGGCACCGCGCGAATCATGGACTCCCGAGGCATTTCAGGCCCGCTTCGATGTTCCACGTGGAACCATGCAACGGCTGCACCGCTATGCCGAACTGTTGGTGGCGTGGCAGCAGACGATGAATCTGGTTGGCCCGGCGACGCTCGCCGACCTCTGGGGCCGGCATTTTGCCGATTCGGCGCAGCTGGCGCGGCAGGCGCCGGCGGCTGGGAAATGGCTCGACATCGGTGCCGGCGGCGGCTTTCCCGGTCTGTTGCTGGCCATTCTTGGCGTCGGTCCGGTGCTGCTGGTGGAATCGATCGCCAAGAAGGCGCGATTCCTTGAGGCGTTGCGCGATGAACTCCAGTTGGCGCCGCTGGTTTCGGTTCTGCACGGCCGCATCGAGGATTTGCCTCCCTTGCGGGTGGATGTGGTGACGGCCAGAGCCGTGGCCGCGCTCGACCGTCTGTTCGACTGGTCGCTTCCCCATGCCAAGGCCGACGCCACGCTGCTGTTTCCCAAGGGCCGGCGCTGGCAAGAAGAGGTAATCGCGGCGCGCCGCCGCTTTTCCTTCGCCCTGGACGCTATTCCCAGTATGACGGATCCAGACGCCCGAATCCTTCGGGTGCGGCAGTTGAAGAGGCGATGATGCGGGTGATCGCGCTGGCAAACCAGAAGGGCGGGGTGGGCAAGACCACAACGGCCGTCAACCTTGCGACCGCGTTTGCCGCGTCGGGGAAACGCGTGGTGGTGGTGGACTTCGATCCGCAGGGCAACGCCTCGACCGGCTTTGGCATCCCGCGCGACCGCCGGGCGCCGTCCAGCTACGAGCTTTTGTTCGATCCGGGCCTTGCCGATGCAGCGGCGCAGCAAACGCTGGTGCCGGGCCTGCGGGTGATCCCGTCGGCCGAAAGCCTGGCCGGCGCCGAAGTGGAACTGGTGGGGCAGGCGAACGCCGCCGGGCGGCTGAAAGAAGCAGTGCGGCAACTGACCGATGCCGAGCATGTGTTCATTGATTGCCCGCCTTCGCTCAGCCTGCTGACCCTGAACGCGCTGGTGGCCGCCGACAGCGTTCTGGTGCCGTTGCAGACGGAATTTTACGCGCTGGAAGGCCTGTCGCAACTGATGAAGACCATCGAACATGTGCGTGGCCGGCAGAATCCGGCGCTCAGCCTCGAGGGCGTGGTTCTGACCATGTACGATCGCCGCAACAATCTGTCGGAGCAGGTGGCGTCCGATGTGCGGGCGGCGCTGGGGAAGCGGGTGTTTGACACGGTCATTCCCCGCAACGTCCGCCTGTCGGAAGCGCCAAGTCATGGAATTCCGGCCCTTTTATACGATCTCCGCAGTTCCGGGTCAGCGGCTTACCTGGATCTGGCGCGGGAAATGCTTGGGCGCTCGGACAAGGCAGCCTGATCGAGGGCGGCCTGATAGAGGAGGAATGGAATGGCGGCACGGAAGAGCGGCCTCGGGCGCGGGCTGAGCGCCTTGATGGAGGAAATGGGGTCGGCCGGCGCGCCGGCCGGCACGGCGGATGGGCGCGGCCTCACCGCTCTGCCGCTGGGCCTGGTGGAGGCCAATCCGCACCAGCCGCGCCGTTCGTTCGATGAAGCGGGGTTGCGCGAACTGGCCGACAGCATCCGCATCAAGGGGGTGTTGCAGCCGATTCTGGTGCGGCCGGCCGCCGATGGCCGCTATGAAATCGTCGCCGGCGAACGGCGCTGGCGCGCGGCGCAGAAG
>CAYYGQ010000161.1:0-5333 GCA_964471485.1 uncultured Sandaracinobacter sp.
CCACCATGGTGACGGCGGGCGTATTCCTGGTTTGCCGTATGTCGCCGCTCTACGAGGCGAGCCTGGTGGCCTCGACGGTGGTGACGGCGGTGGGCGCCTTCACCGCCCTCTTCGCGGCGACGGTCGCCACCGCGCAGAACGACATCAAGCGGGTGATCGCCTACTCCACCTGCTCGCAGCTTGGCTATATGTTCTTCGCCGCCGGCGTCGGCGCCTATGGCGCCGCCATGTTCCACCTGTTCACCCACGCCTTCTTCAAGGCGCTGCTGTTCCTGTGCTCGGGTTCGGTCATCCACGCCATGCACGGCGAGCAGGACATGCGCCATTACGGGGCGCTGCGGAAAGCCATCCCCTTCACCTTCTGGTCGATGCTGATCGGCACCATTTCCATCACCGGGGTGAACTATACCGCCGGCTATTATTCCAAGGACGCGGCATTGTTCGCCGCCTTCCAGGTGGGCACGGAAAGCGGCTATGCGGCCTTTGCCGTCGGTATTTTCGCCGCCTTCCTCACCAGCTTCTACAGTTGGCGGCTGATGTTCCACACGTTCTTCGGCGAGGCGCGCTGGGGCACGTCCGAATATGTGCGGCACGCCATGCACGAAAGTGGCCATGAAGCGGCGACGGACGGCACGGGCGGCTACCATCCGCACGAAAGCGGCCCCTCCATGCTGGTGCCGTTGGCGCTGCTGTCGTTCGGCGCGCTCTTTGCCGGCATGATCTTCAACAACGGCTTCGTCGGCACCGTTGATCTTGCCTTCTGGCGCGACACCATCGTTCACCCGCAGGCGCTTTACGAAAGCCTGCACCATGTGCCGCTGGCGGTGCACTGGGCGCCGTTCCTGGCCATGGCGCTCGGCCTGCTGCTGGCGTGGAGCGTTTACATCCGCAATCCGGGCTTTGCCGGCACCTTCAAGCGGGAGTTCCGGCTGCTGCACCGCTTTCTCGTCAACAAATGGTATTTCGACGAACTTTACGACCTGCTGTTCGTCCGCTTCGGCAAATGGCTGGGCCGGCTGTTCTGGCAGCGCGGCGACCGCGATCTGATCGACCGCTATGGCCCGGACGGCCTGGCGGAATCGATCGGCCGCGGCTCGGGCGTTGCCAGTCGGATGCAGAGCGGCCTTGTCTATTCCTATGCTCTGGTGATGCTGATCGGCGCCGCCGCCTTCATCACCTGGTTCGTGGTCCGGTAAGGGTTTGACTGCATGCTGACGACCATGATCCTGCTGCCGCTCGTTGTTGCGTTCGCGGTGCTCGTGCTTCCCGGCGACGAGGAAAGCCGTGCCCGCATCGCCAGATGGGCGGGGCTGGCGACGACGCTGCTGCTGCTGGCGATGGGCCTGCACCTGTGGGCGAATTTCGACGATTCCACCGCCGCCTTCCAGTTCATCGAGCGCGCCGAACTGTTCGGCGGCCTGTTCAGCTGGCATCTGGGCCTGGATGGCATCAGCCTGGTGCTGACTCTGCTGACGCTGTTTTTGATGCCGCTCAGCATTCTCGCCAGCTGGGGGGCCATCCAGAAGCGCGTGCCCGAATATATCGCCGTCTTCCTGCTGATGGAAAGCGTGATGATCGGCGTCTTTGCCGCGCTCGACATCTTTATCTTCTACATCTTCTTTGAAGGCGGCCTTATTCCGATGTATCTGATCATCGGCATCTGGGGCGGTGCGCGCCGGGTCTACGCCAGCTACAAATTCTTCCTTTACACCCTGCTCGGTTCGGTGCTGATGCTGCTTGGCATGTTGTGGATGGCGCGGGAAACCGGCACCACCGACATTCCGGCACTGATGGCGCATGATTTCCCGCTGCGGGCGCAAACCTGGCTGTGGCTGGCCTTCTTCGCAAGCTTTGCCGTGAAGGTGCCGATGTGGCCGATCCACACCTGGCTGCCCGACGCCCACGTCGAGGCGCCGACGGCCGGTTCCATCATCCTGGCCGGCGTGCTGCTGAAGATGGGCGGCTATGGCTTCATCCGCTTTTCGCTGCCGATGTTCCCGGAAGCGTCCGTGCAGTTCGCCTGGCTGATGTTGCTGCTGTCGATGGTGGGGGTGGTCTACACCAGCCTCGTCGCCCTGGTGCAGTCCGACATGAAGAAGCTGATCGCCTATTCGTCGGTCGCCCACATGGCGTTCGTGACCGCCGGCACCTTCGCCTTCAACACGCAAGGCTTGCAGGGCGCGGTGATGGTGATGCTGGCGCACGGTGTGGTGTCGGCGGCCTGTTTCTTCTGCGTCGGCGTCGTCTACGATCGCCTGCACACCCGCGAGATCGGCCGCTACGGCGGCGTCGCCAGCAACATGCCCTATTACGCCACCTTCTTCATGATCTTCACCATGTCGTCGATCGCGCTTCCCGGCACCTCGAACTTTGTCGGCGAATTCCTTTCCATCGCCGGCCTGTTCCAGGCGGTTTCCTGGGTGGCCTTCATCATGACCACGGGGATCATCCTTGGCGCCGCCTACATGCTGTGGCTTTACGCCCGCGTCATGTTCGGGCCGCAGAAGAACGCCGATGCCGCCGCCATGCCCGATCTGCACTGGTATGAATGGGCGGTGATGGTGCCGCTCGCCGCCGTCGCCCTCTGGATCGGCCTTTATCCAAAACCCTTCCTGGCGCCGCTCGATGCGCCGGTCGCAAGCCTGGTCGCCCGGATCGAGCGCGCCGATCCGCCGCGGACCCCACACATGACCATCGGCCAACAGCAAAGCGCGGCCAGCGGCGCCGCGGGAGAAAACAGGTGACGCTAGCCGCATCCCTTTCGATCGGAGCGCCCGAGGTGGTGCTGGCCCTCGGCGCCATCTTGCTGCTGATGGTCGGGGTGTTTCGCGGCAACGATTCGCTGCGCCTGCTGTCGTGGGGGGCGGTGCTGCTGTTCCTGCTCGCCGGGCTTACCGTCATCGACGACACCCCCGAGCGCATGTTGGCGTGGAACGATTTCTACGTCGCCGACAGCCTGTCGGCCTATCTCAAGATCCTCATCCTCGTCGGCGCCGCCGTTTCGGTGCTGATGGCCATCCCCTATCTGGAGCGCATCCAGAGCAGCCGCTTCGAATTTCCGGTGCTGATCACGCTGTCGGCGCTTGGCATGTTCGTGCTGGTGTCCGCCAACAATCTGCTGTCGCTCTATCTCGGTCTCGAACTGATGAGCCTGTCCTCCTATGTGCTGGCGTCGTTCCACCGCGACGAGGAGCGCAGTTCCGAGGCCGGACTCAAATATTTCGTGCTGGGGGCGCTGGCCTCGGGGCTGCTGCTTTACGGCGTCAGCCTGGTCTATGGCTTCGTCGGCTCGATCGACTTCGCCACCATCGCCGCCGGGCTTGCCGTCGATGGCCGGCACAATCTCGGCGCCATCTTCGGCATGGTGTTCATCGTCGCCGGAATCGCCTTCAAGGCCTCGGCGGCGCCCTTCCACATGTGGACTCCCGATGTCTATGAAGGGGCGCCCACCCCCGTCACCGCCTTTTTCGCGGCGGCGCCCAAGGTGGCGGCGCTGGGGCTGCTGCTCAGGATCACCCTCGACGCCTTTCAGGGCATCGTCGCCGAGTGGCAGCAGATCATCATCTTCATGAGCGTCGCCTCGATGCTGATCGGCGCCGTCGGCGCCATCGCCCAGCAGAACATCAAGCGGCTGCTGGCCTATTCCGCCATCAACAGCGTCGGCTTCATGCTGATCGGCCTCGCCGCGGCCACCGAGACCGGCGTCGCCGCCGTGCTGCTCTATCTCGCCATTTATGTGGTGATGGAGCTTGGCGCCTTCCTCGTCGTCCTCGCCATGCGCGACGCCGACGGCCGCGCCGTCGAGACCATCGCCGACATGGCCGGGATGGCGCGCACCAGGCCCTGGCTGTCGGCGGCGCTGGCCATCTTCATGTTCTCGCTCGCCGGGCTGCCGCCGCTCTTCGGCTTTGTCGGCAAGCTGGTGGTGTTCAACGCCGCCGTCGACGAGGGGCTGTGGCTGCTGGCGGTGTTCGGCGTGCTGATGAGCGTCGTCGCCGCCTATTATTATCTTCAGGTGGTGAAGATCCTGTTCTTCGACGAGCCGGCCGATGTCGTCGTCGTTGGCGGCCAGAATATCCTCAACAACGGCATGACCGTGGCGGCCGCCGTCTTCTGCTCGCCCATCGGCTATCTGCTGCTGAACCCGCTGGCGGCGGCGACCAGGGCGGCCGCGGAAAGCCTGTTCTGATTCTCCACCTCGCCGAAGTCGGCTCCACCAACGACTGGCTGCGCGCCCACGCCGCCCGCTTCGACGACGGCCAGTGGGTGCGCGCCGACCGCCAGAGCGGCGGGCGCGGCCGCCTGGGGCGTTCCTGGGCGCTGCCGGCGGGGAATCTGGCGATGTCGGGCCTCATCCGCCTGCGGCCGGGCGAGGGGCGGGCGCCGGAACTGGGCTTCGTTGCTGCCCTTGCCCTGCACGATGTGGTGGCCACGCTGGTCGATCCGGCGTTGCTGCTGCTGAAATGGCCGAACGACCTGCTGCTCGACGGCGCCAAGCTGTCGGGCATCCTGCTGGAGCAGGCGGCGGATGCGCTGATCCTTGGCGTTGGCGTGAATGTCCGCCAGGCGCCCCATGTGCCCGGCCGGCGGACGGCGGCGCTGGCCGACCATGGCGCCGCGCTGACGGCGGCCGCGTTCGCCGAGCGCTATGTGCCGGCGTTCGAGGCGCGGCGGCGCCGGTGGCGCCGCCAGGGCTTTGCCGCTATCCGCGCCGACTGGCTGCAACGCGCCCATGCCGTCGGCACCATGCTGCGGGTGTCGTCTGCTGGAAATCCGCTGGCGGGCAGCTTTGCGGGGCTTGCCGAGGATGGCGCCTTGCTGCTTCTTGACGAGGCCGGGCGGCGCCATGTGGTGCACGCCGGCGACGTGTTCGCGCTGCCGATGGCGGGGGAGGGTTCCGATGCTTCTTGCGATTGATGCCGGCAACACCAACGTCGTTTTCGCCCTGGTCGAGGGCGAGGAAATCCGCTGCCGCTGGCGCATTTCCTCGGAGGCGCGGCGGACGGCCGACGAATATCTGGTCTGGCTGCTGCAACTGATGCGGATGGAAGGCATCGAACGTTCGGCCATCGAGGATGTGGCGATCGCCAGCGTGGTGCCGCAGGCGCTGTTCAACCTGCGCGGCCTGGCGCGCCGCATCGCCGATGTGGAGCCGCTGGTTTCGGGGGCGCCCGGGGTGGTCTACGGGATGCCGGTCAACCTGCCGAACCCGCGCGAGGTGGGCGCCGACCGGGTGCTGAACGCGCTGGCCGCGCACCGGCAGTGGCCGGGGGATCTGGTCGTCATCGACTTCGGCACCGCCACCACCTTCGACATCGTCTCGGCCGCCGGCG
>CAYYGQ010000162.1:0-5306 GCA_964471485.1 uncultured Sandaracinobacter sp.
CGCCGATCAGCAGATTGTGGTGGCGGCGCAGATAGTTGACGATGGCCTCGTCCATCTTGTCGCCGCCGACGCGGGTGCTGGTGGTGTAGGCGAGGCCGCGGAGCGACAGCACCGCCACTTCGGTGGTGCCGCCGCCGATGTCCACCACCATCGAGCCGATCGGTTCCGTCACCGGCATGCCGGCGCCGATGGCGGCGGCCATGGGTTCGAGAATCAGGTGCACCTGCGAGGCGCCGGCGTTCGACGCGGCGTCGCGGATGGCGCGGCGCTCCACCGGGGTGGAGCCGGACGGCACGCAAACGACGATTTCCGGCCACGAAGGCAGGCGCGACGAGCCGTGCACCTTGGAAATGAAATATTTGATCATGTCCTCGGCGACTTCGATGTCGGCGATGACGCCGTCGCGCAACGGGCGGATGGCCTCGATGTTGCCCGGCGTTTTCCCCATCATCAGCTTGGCGTCGTTGCCGACGGCCTTCACCTGGCGGCGGCCGTTCACCGTTTCCAGCGCCACCACCGAAGGTTCGTTCAAGACGATGCCGCGCCCGCGCGCATAGACGAGGGTGTTGGCGGTGCCGAGGTCGATGGCCATGTCCTGGCTGAGGAACCCGAAAAGGCGGCTGAAAAAATTCACTGGGGGGGCGGAACCTCGGATTGGGGGCCGTTTTTGCCGGTTAAGGATAGTGCGGCGAATAGGCGGTCCGCCCCCGGCGCGCAAGTGCGGAACGGCAGGCGATGCAGCCATGACGGGGCAATTTCGCGCCGGGGGGATCGGCCGGATTCCTCCTGCTCTGCTGCGGCTCTTGATGCGGCGGCATGGATGGTGGACAGAAGGCCATGCCCATCCGCCGCCTTCCCGCCCATCTGGTCGACCGCATCGCCGCCGGCGAAGTGGTGGAGCGGCCGGCGAGCGTGGTGAAGGAACTGGTGGAGAACAGCCTAGACGCCGGCGCCACCCGCATCGAAGTGCGGATCGAAGGCGACGGCAGCGGCCGGCTGCAAGTGGTGGACGACGGCTGCGGCATGACGGCGGCGGACATGCGCCTGGCCGTCGAGCGCCATGCCACCTCGAAGCTGCCGGGCGACGATCTGCTGGCGATCCACTGGTTCGGCTTTCGCGGCGAAGCGCTGCCGGCCATCGCTTCGGTGTCGGAGCTGACGCTCGAAAGCCGCCCCGTGGACGCGGCCGGCGGCTGGCGGCTGCTGCTCGATTCGGGCGAGGTGCGTTTCGACGGCCCGGCCGCGGTGCCGCCGGGGACTCGAGTCACCATCGGGCAGTTGTTCGCCCGGGTGCCGGCGCGCGCCAAATTCCTGAAAAGCCCGCGCACCGAAGTGGCGGCGGTGGTGGATGTGGTGCGGCGCCTGGCCATGGCCCACCCCTTGGTTTCCTTCCTGCTGCTGCACGACGGCCGCCGCCTGATCGACGCCCCGGCCGAGCGCGAGGCGGGCATCGCCGGCCTCGCCAGCCGGGTCCGGCTGCTGCTTCCGGCCGGGGTGGACGCCGTTGCCGTCGATTTCGTGCGGGAAGATCTGACGATCGGCGGCCTCGCCGGGCTGCCGGCGGCCAGCCGCGCCACCTCGGAGCAGCAATATCTGTTCGTCAACGGCCGGCCGGTGAAGGACCGGCAGCTGGTGGGGGCGCTGCGCGGCGCCTACAGCGGCCGGCTGGAAGCCGGGCGCCATGCGCTGGCCGTGCTGTTCGTCGAGCTGCCGATGGATGCGGTCGATGTGAACGTGCATCCGGCCAAGACCGAAGTGCGCTTCCGCGAGCCGGCGCGGATTCGCGGCAGCCTGATTTCCGCCGTCCGCCACGCCCTCGATGCGGCCGGCCTGCGGCCGACCGTGCAGGCCGGCAACCTGCTGGCGAACAGTTTCCGCGCCGAAACCATGCCGGGAAGGCCGCCCGAAGCGGCACCCGAAGCGACGGCGGTGCCGCCGCCGGGTGCCGTTCCGCATTTCGCCGAAGCGGCCCGCGCCTGGGAGCCGCAGGCGCGCGCCGCCGAGAAGGGGGGCGCCGAGGCGCCCGTTCCGCCCGATGCCGCGCGCTTTCCGCTGGGGGCGGCGCGGGCGCAAGTCGCCAACACCTATATCGTCGCCGAGGCCGACGGGGCGCTCATCCTCGTCGACCAGCACGCCGCGCACGAGCGGCTGGTGCTGGAGGCAATGCGCGCCCGCGCCGGCCGGGTGGCCTCGCAGCCGCTGCTGATCGCCGAGGCGGTGCCGCTGGACCGCGCCTCCTGCGAGCGGCTGGAGGAAGGGGCGGCGCTGCTGGCCGAGTTCGGCCTCGACGTGGAGCGCTTCGGCGACGAGCAGATGCTGGTGCGCGCCGTGCCGGCCATCCTCGGCCTGCCGCCGCTGGGGCCGCTGCTGCGCGATCTCGCCGACGAACTCGGCAGCGGCGGCGGCGCCGGGCCGCTGGCCGAGCGGCTGGAGCATGTTGCCGCCACCATCGCCTGCCACGGCAGCGTCCGCGCCGGCCGGCCGCTCAACCTTGCCGAAATGAACGCGCTGCTGCGGCAGATGGAGCAGGTGCCGGCCAGCGGCACCTGCAACCATGGCCGGCCGACCTTCCTGAAACTGGCGAAGACCGACCTGGAGCGCTTGTTCCACCGCCGCTGACGAGCGGCAGACAGGGACCCCGCTGACGAGCGGCAAACAAGGACCGCCGCTGACAGGCGGCGATGAAACAGGGGCGGGCGCGGTTCAGGCGGCCAGCGCGCTGCGCCCGCGTTTTAAAAACAGCTTGTTCAAGGCGTTCACATAGGCGCGGGCCGACGCCACCAGCGTATCGTTGTGGGCGCCGACGCCGCGCGCGGTGCGGCCGTTTTCCGCCAGCACCACGCTCACCTCGGCTTGGGCGTCGGTGCCGGCGGTCACCGCCGACACTTCATAGAGCTGGAGGGTGGCGTCGTCGTGCGGCACCAGCTTGCGGATGGCGTTGAAGAGGGCGTCTACGGGTCCGTTGCCGCGCGTTGCCGCCGTCATTTCCTCGCCGTCGACGGCGAGCGTCAGGATGGCGCGCTGCGGCCCGGCCGAGCCGCAGTAGATTTCCACCTCCACCACCTGGATGCGGTCGTTGCCGCGCATGATCTCGTCGTCGACCAGCGCCACGATATCCTCGTCGAACACCTGTTTCTTGGCGTCGGCCAGCGCCTTGAAGCGGTGGAAGGCGTCCTGGAACTCGTTGTCGGACAGTTGGTAGCCCAAGCTCTCCAGCTTGTCGCGGAAGGCGGCGCGGCCGGAATGCTTGCCCAGCACCAGCGCCGAACTGGCCTGGCCGACCGATTCGGGGGTCATGATCTCGTAGGTCTGGCTGTCTTTCAGCATGCCGTCCTGGTGGATGCCCGATTCGTGCGCGAAGGCATTGGCGCCGACGATGGCCTTGTTGGGCTGCACATGCATGCCGGTGACGGCCGACACCAGCCGTGACGCCTTGGTGATCTCGGTCGAGACCACGCCGGTTTTCCACGGCAGCACGTCGTGCCGCACTTTCAGCGCCATGGCGATTTCCTCGACGGCGGCGTTGCCCGCCCGCTCGCCGATGCCGTTCACCGTCGATTCCACCTGCCGGGCGCCGGCGGCGATCGCCGCCAGCGTGTTGGCGACGGCCAGGCCCAGGTCGTTGTGGCAGTGGGTGGAGAAGATCGCCTTGTCGGAATCGGGTACGCGCTCGATCATGGCGCGGAACATGGCGCCATAGGTTTCCGGCGTCGCATAGCCGACGGTGTCGGGCAGGTTGATGGTGGTGGCGCCGGCGCGGATCGCCGTTTCGATGGCGCGCGCCAGGAAGTCGGGGTCGGAGCGCGTCGCGTCTTCCGCCGACCATTCCACATCGTCGACCAGGTTGCGCGCCAGCGACACCGATTCGCGGATGGCGGCCAGCACTTCCTCGGGTTCCTTGTCCAGCTTCACCTTCATGTGGAGCGGCGACGTGGCGATGAAGGTGTGGATTCGCGGCCGCTTTGCCGGCTTTACGGCGGCGCCGGCGCGCTCGATGTCGGCGCGGGCGGCCCGCGCCAGGCTGGCGACCACGGCGCGCTCGGCCTGCCTGGCGACCGCCTGCACCGCTTCGAAATCGCCTTCGGAGGCGATGGCGAAGCCGGCTTCGATGATGTCCACCCCCAGCGCTTCCAGTTGCGCTGCGACGCGCAGTTTTTCCGCGAGGTTCATCGAGCAGCCCGGCGATTGCTCGCCGTCGCGCAAGGTGGTGTCGAAAATCAGGATCTTGTCGGTCATGTTGTTGCTTTCGGTGCAGCCCCGCGCACGGCGGGGCAGGGCATTTCGTTCGAAAGGGCGATGATGTCCGGGACAACCCTCAGGCGTGCGCTTTTCTCCGGCGCGGCCCGCCCGGGGCCGACGCGACGACACGCCTAAGGGCGCGTAAGTCGTAGCAGCGGGAATGCGCGATCCGGTTTCATGACGGGGAAGCCCATATCATCCCCCGCCGCCCGCTGTAAAGGCCGGCCGGGGTTTTCCGTGCCGGAAGCCTGTCGGAGAAGTTGTCAAGACACCCCCCGGTCCCTAAAGGCAGCGCGCGTGGTTATTTCAGCAGCGGGCATCAAGCGACCTATGGCTCTTCTCGTCATGAAATTCGGCGGCACCTCGATGGCCGGGATCGAACGCATCCGCCAGGTGGCGGCGCGCGTCAAACGCGAGGTGGACGCCGGCCACCGCGTGGCGGTGGTGGTGTCGGCCATGGCCGGCGAAACCGACCGGCTGATCGGGCTCTGCCGCGAGGCGATGCCGCTCCCCGACATGGCGGAATATGATTCCATCGTCTCGACGGGCGAGCAGGTGACATCCGGCCTGCTGGCGCTGACGTTGCAGTCGATGGGGCTGAAGGCGCGCAGCTGGCTCGGCTGGCAGTTGCCGGTCCGCACCTCCGAGGGGCATTCGAAGGCGCGGATCGATTCGATCGACACCGTGGCGCTCGGCGCGGCGCTCGACGCCGGCGAGGTTGCCATCATTCCGGGCTTTCAGGGGGTGGACGACAGCGGCCGGGTGACGACGCTCGGCCGCGGCGGCTCGGATACCTCCGCCGTCGCCGTCGCCGCGGCGCTTGGCGCCGACCGCTGCGACATCTGCACCGATGTCGACGGCGTCTATACCACCGACCCCCGCATCGTGCCGCGCGCCCGGAAGCTCGACACGCTCACCTATGAGGAAATGCTGGAGCTGGCGTCGGTCGGCGCCAAGGTATTGCAGACCCGTTCGGTCGAGCTGGCCATGAAGGAAAAAGTGCGGGTGCAGGTGCTGTCGACCTTCTCCGACGCGCCCGGAACCATGATCGTGGATGAGGATGAAAT
>CAYYGQ010000163.1:0-5304 GCA_964471485.1 uncultured Sandaracinobacter sp.
ATCTCGTGCAGGCTGCCGTCCTTGCGGCCACGTCCGCGCGGATTCCGCACCGCGTCGTAGATAAGCGCTTCGGCCATCGTCATTCTCCTTGAAGCCCGGGATAGCACGGCTGCCGGGGCGAAGGGCAAGCTGGCGGAAATGAGGAGTGGATCAGAAGGCGGCGTCCGGGAAGGCCATCATGGTGGCGGCGCCGGCCTTGACGCGCGCCGCCTCGGCGGCCGCCTGCGGTCCCTGCTGTTCGAAGAAATGCTTCGCCGTCAGCAGCTTCGCTTCTAGAAATTCGGCATCATGGGCGCCGCTGTCGTCGGCGAGGGCGGCGGCCGCCATCTTCAGCCAGAAATGGCCGATGGCGACGACCGCCATCAGCCGCAGATAGGCCATCGAGCCGGCGGCGGCGTTGTCGGGGGCGGCCATGGCGTTCTGCATCAGCCACATGGTGGCGCCTTCCAGTTCCTTCTTCATGCCCGCCAGCGCGTCCGCCATCGGCTTCAGCCGCTCGTCCTTGTGGGCGGCGAGGCCCTCGTCGACCATGGCGAGGAAAGCGCGCAGCGCCCGGCCGCCATGGCTTGCCAGTTTCCGGCCCACCAGATCCAGCGCCTGGACGCCGTTCGCGCCTTCGTAGATCATGCTGATGCGGGCATCGCGGACGAACTGTTCCATCCCCCATTCGCGGATATAGCCATGGCCGCCGAACAATTGCTGGGCGTTGGTGGCGTGCCAATAGCCCTGCTCGGTCAGATAGGCCTTGATAACGGGCGTCAGCAGCGACAGCAGGTCGTCGGCCGTCTGCCGCGCTTCCTCGGTTGCGGCCCCTGTCCGCAGATCGGCCTGCAAGGCCGCCCACAGGAACAGGGCGCGCCCCCCTTCGTTGAAGGCGCGGGCATCGAGCAGCGTCCGCCGCACATCGGGGTGCACCAGCAGCGGGTCGGCCTTGCCGTCCTTGTTCTTGGCGCCGGTCAGCGCCCGCCCCTGCAAGCGCTCGCGGGTGTAGGCGGCGGCGTTCTGCGTGGCGATTTCCGACTGCGACAGCCCTTGCGCGCCCACCCCCAGCCGCGCCACGTTCATCATGATGAACATGGCCTTCAGGCCCTGCATTTCCTCGCCGAGCAGATAGCCGGTGGCGCCGTCATAGTTCATCACGCAGGTCGGGTTGCCGTGAATGCCCATCTTTTCCTCGACCGAGCCGCAGGAAAGCGCAGTGCGCTTGCCGGGCGCGCCATTGCCGTCCAGCAGGAATTTCGGCACCAGGAACAGCGAAATGCCCTTCACATTGTCGGGGGCGCCGGGCGTTTTCGCCAGCACCAGGTGGACGATATTGTCTGCCAGGTCGTGCTCGCCGGCGGAAATGAAGATCTTGGTGCCGGTCACCTTCCAGGTGCCGTCCGCCTGTGGCTCCGCCCGGGTGCGGATAAGGCCGAGGTCGGTGCCGCATTGCGGCTCGGTCAGGTTCATGGTGCCGGTCCAGTGGCCGGCCACCATGTTCGGCAGCCAGGTCTGTTTCTGCTCGTCCGAGCCGACGGCGTCGATGGCGGCGATGGCCCCCTGGCTGAGGCCCGGAAACATGGCGAAGGCCATGCAGGCCGACGACATATATTCCTCGAACGCCGAGGCCAGCACATACGGCAACCCCTGGCCGCCATAGGCCTTCGGCGCCGAAAGCGTGGCCCAGCCGCCTTCGACGAAGGCCCGATAGGCTTCTCTGTAGCCGTCGGGCGTGGTGACGCTGCCGTCGTCGTGGCGGGTGCAGCCCTGTTGGTCGCCGGGCTGGTTCAGCGGCGCGATCACGCCCTCGACGAATTTCGCCGCTTCGTCGAGAATGGCCTCCACCATGTCGGGCGTGGCTTCGGCAAAGGCCGGCAGCGCGCCGAGCGATGGCAGATCGACCACATGCTTCAGCACGAATCGGGTATCCTGAACGGGCGCGTGGTAGCTGGCGGGCATGATCTCTCCTGTCGGTCGCGGCGCGCCGCCGGCGTTGCGGCGCGGCCCTGCCGTCGCCGTACCGAAGACCGCGCGCCATGTAGGGAGAGTTTCAATCCGTCCGTCGCGTTTGGCAAGCTTTGCCGAAAACCGCCTTTGCCGAACAAGCGGCCCGAAAGGTGGCGCCGCAACAGAGCGACTGCCCCACCATGGGCGGAAAATACGCAACCGCCATGGTGGGGCAGAAACGCCCGACCCTGAGAAAAAGGGTCCGCGAAGACAGGCTTCGCCAACCCGGTCCTTATACGCCCGAGTCGGCCCGCTGTTTAGAGGGGGGCGCGAAAGAAACGACCAGATGCCCGCTTTTCCGGTCAGCCCCCAAGGGCCCCCAATGGTTTGAGGGCATCGCCGTCGAGGCGGCGGAAAAAGCAGCTTCTGGCGCCGGTATGGCAGGCCGGGCCGTGCGGAACGGCCTTCAGCCACAGACAGTCCTGGTCGCAGTCGACCCGAATGTCGACGACATCGAGGAAATGGCCCGAAGTCTCGCCCTTCAGCCACAGCGTCTGGCGGCTGCGCGACCAGAAATGCGCCCTCCCCGTTTCCAGCGTGCGGCGGATCGCCTCGGCGTTCATGTGCGCCACCATCAGCAGTTCGCCGCTGGCCGAATCGGTGACGACCGCCGTCACCAGCCCGCCGGCGTCGAATTTCGGCTGGAATTTTTCTTGCGGTTTTTCGGCCAATCCGTCTGCCATGCGCCCTTCATCGGCCTTTCTTCTCGATCCACTAGCGACAAACGCCGCCCAACCTCCTACATGGCGCCCACAAGCATAGCTCACAAGGCGGAAAAAAGGTTGCAGATGAAACGGGATTCCGTTGCCGGTCGCGCGCCGCAAACTCCTCTTACCACCAATCCGTTCGACGACGACAAGCTGCGCGAGGAATGCGGCGTCTTCGGGGTGTGGAATGTCGAGCAGGCCTCGGCGATGGCGGCGCTGGGCCTGCACGCCCTCCAGCATCGCGGGCAGGAAGCCGCCGGCATCGTCAGCCTCGACGATAGCGGCTTTCACGTGCACCGGGCCATGGGCCATGTCGCCGGCAATTTCGACCGCGACGATGTCATCCGCTCGCTTCCCGGCATGTCGGCCATCGGCCACAACCGCTATGCGACCGCCGGCGACAGCGGCATAAGAAATGTGCAGCCGCTGTTCGCCGACCTTGCCTGCGGCGGCTTCGCCATCGCCCACAACGGCAACCTTACCAACGCCGAAATCCTGAAAACCGACCTCATTCGCCGCGGCTCGATCTTCCAGTCCAGTTCCGACACCGAAGTGATCATCCACCTCGTCGCCACTTCGGGCTTCCGCACCCTGCTCGACCGCTTCATCGACGCGCTGAAGCAGGTGGAAGGGGCCTATTCCCTGGTCTGCCTGACGCCCGAGGGGCTGATCGGCTGCCGCGACCCGCTCGGCTTCCGGCCGCTGGTGCTGGGGCAGCTTGGCGATTCCTGGATTCTGGCGTCGGAGACCGTGGCGCTCGACATCGTCGGCGCCCGCTATGTGCGCGCCATCGAGCCGGGCGAACTGGTGGTGATCGACGGCAATGGCCTGAAATCGCTGAAGCCGTTCCAGCCGAAAAAGGCCCGCCCCTGTATTTTCGAGCTGGTCTATTTCTCGCGCCCCGACAGCTATGCGAACGGCCACAGCGTCTATCAGGCGCGGAAAGCCATCGGCGCCGAGCTGGCGCACGAATCCCCGGTCGAGGCCGACATGGTGGTGCCGGTGCCCGATTCGGGAACGCCGGCGGCCATCGGCTACGCCCAGGCGGCCGGAATCCCCTTTGAACTGGGGATCATCCGTTCGCACTATATCGGCCGCACCTTCATCCAGCCGGGCGACCAGATCCGCCACCTGGGCGTCAAGCTGAAGCACAACGCCAACCGCGCCATGATCGAAGGCAAGCGGCTGGTGCTGATCGACGATTCGGTGGTGCGCGGCACCACGTCGGTGAAAATCGTCAACATGATGCGGGAAGCCGGCGCCAAGGAAGTGCATCTTAGGATCGCCAGCCCGCCGACGACGCACAGCTGCTTTTACGGCGTCGACACGCCGGAACGCTCGAAACTGCTGGCGTCGCGCATGTCGGTCGAGGACATGCGCGCCTTCATCGGCTGCGACAGCCTCGCCTTCATTTCCATCGAGGGGCTGTACCGGGCGTTCGGCGAACAGGGCCGCGACCGGGCGGCCCCGCAATATTGCGACGCCTGCTTCACCGGCGACTATCCGACGCGCCTCGCCGACCAGGAAATGCAGGAAGGAACGCCGCAACTGCGGCTGGTGACCAACAAGGAGACGGCATGACAGAGAAGCCCGTGGCGCTGGTGACGGGCGCCAGCCGCGGCATCGGCGCCGAACTGGCCTGCCGCCTGGCCGCCGACGGCTGGCACGTCGTTCTGGTGGCGCGCACCGAGGCCGGCCTTATCGACACCGAGGATCGCATCCACGCCGGCGGCGGCACCGCCACCATCGCCCCCCTCGACCTGGTGAAGGCCGAGGATGTCGATCGCCTTGCCGCCACCATCGCCGAGCGCTTCGGCAAGCTCGACCTGCTGGTGCTGAACGCCGCCACCCTGGGCGTGCTGAGCCCGCTCGCCCATGCGACGCCAAAGGAATTCGAAACCGTCATCCAGCTCAATCTGGTGGCGCAATGGCGGCTGCTGCGCGATTTCGACGCCATGCTGCGCGTGGCGAAAGGCACGGTGATCGCCGTCACCTCCTCGGTCGGCAGCAAGGCGCACGCCTATTGGGGCGCCTATGCCATCTCCAAGGCCGGGCTTGAGAATATGGCCGCGCTTTACGCCGAGGAAATGCGCAACCTTGGCGTCAACGTGCTGCTGGTCGATCCCGGCGGCACGCGGACCATGATGCGCGCCCGCGCCTATCCGGGGGAAGATCCGCTGAAGGTGAAAACCCCGGACGTGGTGGCGGACGCCGTCGCCCTGGCGCTGCCGAAGCTTGGCGCCGGCCTGTCGCGGCTGGTGATCGACCGCGCCGGCAAGGCGGAATTCACCGCCTAAGCCTATGGCCGCTGGTAGAGGCGGCGGCCGGCAACCCAGGTCTCCAGCACCATGGTGTCGGCCAGGTCCGCCGGGGAGGCCTGGAAGGGGTCGCGGTCGAGCAGCAGGAAATCGGCCTGAAAGCCAACGGCCAGCCGCCCCACCCGATCCTCGGCGTGGCCGGCAAGGGCGGCGTTTAGGGTATAGCCGGCAAAGGCCCGCTCGAACGGCAGCATGGAGGCCGCCATCACGGCGAAAGGGGCCAACTGGGCATCCGGCCCAGTATCAGGCCGGGTATCCACAATACCTGGCCCTGGATGGCAAAAACCACC
>CAYYGQ010000164.1:0-5260 GCA_964471485.1 uncultured Sandaracinobacter sp.
GCGAGGACGTGTTCCTGCACATTTCCGCGCTGGAGCGCGCCGGTCTCACCAACATCGCCGAAAACCAGGAAATCGAATTTTCCCTGACCGACCGCAATGGCCGGGTGTCGGCGACGGACGTGCAGATCGTCGGCGACCTGCTGGAAGTGCAGGAACGGCCGCGCCCGCCCCGCGAGGGCGGCTTCGACCGTGGCCCGCGCGAAGGCGGCTTCGGCCGCGGCCCCCGCGAAGGCGGCTTCGGCCAGCGCCCGCCGCCGGTGACGGACGGCACGCGCTATGAAGGCACGGTGAAATTCTTCAACGGCCAGAAGGGCTTCGGCTTCATCCAGCGCGACGACGGCGGCACCGACGCCTTCGTCCACATCTCGGCGGTCGAGGGCGCAGGCTTGAAAGAACTCCCGGAAAACCAGCGCGTCAGCTTCGAACTGGAACTGGACCGTCGCGGCAAGCAGGCAGCGGTCAACCTCGAACTGCTGTAGCATGGCATGGCCGGCCGGCCCCCGCGTCCGCGACGCCGGGGTCGGGCGGCCGGGCCAGCCGGGCGCCTGCTAGCCGGGCACAGGCCAGAAACCCCCTCGGGAACCCCGAAGCTCGGGAACCCCAAAGCCATGCCGGGCTTCCGGTTCCTCGGGATTCTGGCAACCCCGCCCGGAGAACCCGCCCGGAAAAACCGGCGCCAAAGCGGTGCCGTCCAGCATCATGCCCGTCTCTGGCCTGCCCGTCTCTGGCGGCGGCCAAACCTGCACCCGGCGCACCCGGCGTTTTCCGCCCCCGCTCCGCGGATCGGGCCGATCGGCCCGATAATGCCGGCCCGGTGATGCCGGTCTGGCGATAGCGGTCTTGCGATAGGGCCTTGGCTATTGCATAGCGCCGGTCCCGCAACGTGCCGGGAAGGCGCACTGGCAACGTGCCTGGAAGGCACACCAGTAACGCGCCGGAAAGGCTATTCGCGAACGGCAGGGCTTGACCCGGCGGCCAACCCTCTTAAATGAGACTTCACTCGTCCGAATTTCAGGATCGGGAGTCGATGCTGCGTCTTTCCAATCTTGCCGATTATGGCGTCGTGGTGATGACGGCGGTGGCGCGCAGCCGCCCCGAAGGCGGGCTGCTGTCCGCCACCCAGGTGGCGGCGCTGACCGGAATCCCGGTGCCGACCGCCGCCAAGCTCCTCGGCCAACTGGCCCGCGCCGGGTTGCTGGCGTCGCAGCGCGGCGTCGCCGGCGGCTTCATCCTCGCCCGCGCCGCCAGCGCCATCAACCTCGCCGACATCATCGAATCGATCGACGGGCCGATTTCGCTCACCCATTGCGGCCAGCCGGAAGCCGACTGCTGCGACCTGGCCGCCTTCTGTCAGGTGCGGCCGCACTGGACGCCGGTGAACCGCGCCATCCACGATGCGCTTGCGGCGGTATCGCTCGCCGAACTGGCCGCCGAGACCGCCCCTTCCGAGACCAAGCAGATCAAACAGAAGATGCCAGCATGAACGCCACCCTCCCAGACAGCGCCACCGACCTCCGCGCCACCCCCAGGAACGCCGAGGCCGAAGCGGCGGTCGCCGATCTCTCCAGCTACAAATGGGGCTTCTCGACCGACATCGAGCAGGTGCTGGCGCCAAAGGGCCTGACCGAAGACACCGTCCGCTATATTTCAGGGAAAAAGGGCGAACCGGACTGGATGCTGGAGCGGCGCCTGAAGGCGTTCCGCATCTGGCAGACCATGGAACAGCCCGAGTGGACGCGCCTCGATTTCCCGCCGATCGACTATCAGGACGCCCATTATTACGCCGAGCCGAAGCAGAAGGAGAAGCTGAAAAGCCTCGACGACCTCGATCCCGAGATCAAGGCCACCTACGACAAGCTCGGCATCTCCATCGCCGAGCAGAAGGTGCTGGCCGGGGTCGAAGGCGCGGCGAGAGTCGCGGTCGACGCCGTGTTCGACAGCGTATCGGTGGCGACCACCTTCCGCGACGAACTGCTGAAGGCCGGCGTCATCTTCCTCTCCATGTCGGAGGCGATCCGCGAATACCCCGATCTGGTGCGGAAATATCTGGGTTCCGTGGTGCCGATCCGCGACAATTTCTTCGCCTGCCTCAATTCGGCGGTGTTTTCGGACGGCACCTTCGTATTCGTGCCGAAGGGCGTGCGCTGCCCGATGGAACTGTCCACCTATTTCCGCATCAACGCCGAAAATACCGGCCAGTTCGAGCGCACCCTCATCGTCGCCGAGGAAGGCGCCTATGTCAGCTATCTCGAAGGTTGCAGCGCCCCCCAGCGCGACGAGAACCAGCTGCACGCCGCCGTCGTCGAACTGGTGGCCATGGACGACGCCGAGATCAAATATTCGACGGTGCAGAACTGGTATCCGGGCGACAAGGACGGCAAGGGCGGCATCTACAATCTCGTCACCAAGCGCGGTCTCTGCAAGGGCAAGCGCTCCAAGATCAGCTGGACGCAGGTGGAAACCGGCTCGGCCATCACCTGGAAATATCCAAGCTGCGTGCTGATGGGCGACGACAGCGTCGGCGAATTCTACTCGGTGGCCCTCACCAACAATTTCCAGCAGGCCGACACCGGCACCAAGATGCTGCACATGGGCGCGAACACCAGCTCGACCATCATCGCCAAGGGCATTTCCGCCGGCCGCTCCGACAGCACCTACCGCGGGCTGGTGCGCTTCGGCCCCGGCGCCGAAAACGCCCGCAACTTCACCCAGTGCGACAGCCTGCTGATCGGCGACCGCTGCGGCGCCCACACCGTGCCCTATATCGAGGTGAAGAACCCCTCCGCGCGGATCGAGCACGAAGCCACCACGTCGAAGATCAGCGAGGACCAGAAATTCTACGCCATGAGCCGCGGCCTGTCGGACGAGGCGGCGGTCGCGCTTATCGTCAACGGCTTCTGCCGCGACGTGTTGCAGCAGTTGCCGATGGAATTCGCCGTCGAAGCCAAGAAGTTGCTCGAAGTCTCGCTTGAAGGATCGGTTGGATGATGCTCGAAATCGAAAATCTGCACGCGCGCGTCAGCGGCCGGGACATCCTCAAGGGCCTGTCGCTCGCCATCGGCGCCGGCGAGGTGCACGCCATCATGGGGCCGAACGGCTCCGGGAAATCGACGCTGGCGCATGTCCTTGCCGGGCGCGAGGGCTATGAAGTGACGGCGGGAACCGCCAGCTTCGAAGGCCGGAACCTGCTCGACCTTCCCGCCCACGAGCGCGCCGCCATGGGTCTTTTCCTCGGCTTCCAGTATCCGGTGGAGATTCCGGGCGTCTCCAACCTGCTGTTCCTGCGCGAGGCGATGAACGCCCAGCGCAAAGCGCGCGGCGAGGACGAGATCGGCAGCGTCGACTTCATGAAGCGGGTGCGGGCGGAAGGCAAGGCGCTCGACCTCGACATCGACATGCTGAAGCGCGGCGTCAACGTCGGCTTTTCCGGCGGCGAGAAAAAGCGCAACGAAGCCTTCCAGATGGCCATGCTGGAGCCGAAACTCGCCCTGCTCGACGAAACCGATTCCGGCCTCGACATCGACGCCCTCCGCATTGTTGCGCAGGGAATCAACCGCTTCCGCCGCGAAGACCGCGCCGTGCTGCTCATCACCCACTACCAGCGCCTGCTCGATCATGTGCGCCCGGATTTCGTCCATGTGCTTGCAAACGGCCGCATCGTCGAATCGGGCGGGCCGGATCTGGCGCTCCGCCTTGAAGAACAGGGCTATGAAGGCATCGCCGCATGAACGCCGTTCCAACGAGACAGGACGAACTCTGGCGCTACAGCGACCTTGCCGCGGTCGAGGCGCTGTGGCCGCCGGCGCCGGCGCGCCGGATCGCGCTTGCTGCCGGCAAAACCCACGAGGAAGTGGTGCGGATCGTGGACGGCGGCATCCACGATGTGCGGATCGAGCTTGCCGAAGGAGCGGGTCTCAGGATCGTCTTCCTGCTGGCGTCCGAACGCTATGCGCGGGTCGAGGTGGAGGCGCATCTTGGTGAAGGCGCCAGCCTCGACCTTGGCGGCGCCATTCTCGGCGCCGGGCGGACAATGCAGGAACTGGTGACACGAATCCACCACGACAAGCCGTCCGCCAGCAGCCGCCAGCGGGTCCGCGCCGTCGTCGACGAGCGGGCGACCGGCACCTATCTCGGCCGTATCACCGTCGAGCGCGGCGCCCAGCAGACCGATGGCGCCCAGTCGGCCCGCGCCCTGGTGCTGAAGCGGACGGCGACGGCCAATCTGAAGCCCGAACTGGTGATCTACGCCGACGATGTGAAATGCGCCCATGGCTGCACCGTCGGCGAACTGGACAAGGCGGCGCTCTTCTATCTGGAATCGCGCGGGATTCCCGAAGAAGCAGCAAAAGCGCTGCTGACGAACGCCTTCGTCGCCGACGCCTTCGCCGGCCTTCAGGACACCAGGGCGCGCCAGGCCCTCGAAGCGGAAACCAGCGTCTGGCTGGAAACGCGGCGCGGCCAGCCGAAACTGGACCGGGCGGCATGAGCAGCCTGCCGCTTGCAGCCGGGTTGGCGCGCCCGCCGGCGCTGCTCGATCTGCGCCGGGAATTTCCCGGCGTGCCGGACGACTGGGCCTATCTGGACGCCGCCGCGACGGCGCAGAAGCCAAAGCCGGTGGTGGAGGCGATCGCGCGCGCCTATGGCGCCGAATACGCAACCGTCCACCGTGGCGTCTACCAGCGCTCGGCGCGGATGACCGAACGCTACGAGGAGGCGCGGGAAGCGGTCGCCCGCTTCATCGGCGGCAAGCCACAGGAAACCGTGTTCGTCCGTGGCGCCACCGAAGCCATCAACCTGGTGGCGGCAAGCTGGGGCGGCGCCAACATCCGCGCCGGCGACCATATCCTGCTCTCGGTCCTGGAGCATCACTCCAACATCGTCCCCTGGCGCCTGCTCGCCGACCGGGTCGGCGCCATTCTCGATGTCGCCCCCTTGCGCGCCGACGGCTCGATCGACACCGACGCCCTCATCGACCGCATCGGCGAACGCACCAAAATTGTCGCCATCGCCCATGTGTCGAATGTGCTGGGGGCGGTGGCCGACGTGCGCCGCATCGCCGATGCGGCGCATGAAAAAGGCGCCAGGCTGCTGGTCGACGGCTGCCAGGCGGCGCCCCGGCTCAAGGTCGACGTGGCGGCTCTCGGCGCCGATTTCTACGCTTTTTCCGGCCACAAGCTTTACGGGCCGACCGGGATCGGCGTGCTGTGGACGCGGCACGACATTCTCGACTCCATGGACCCCTGGCAGGGCGGCGGCTCGA
>CAYYGQ010000165.1:0-5198 GCA_964471485.1 uncultured Sandaracinobacter sp.
GGTCGCGTCGCGCTCGCCGCTTACAGTTGCAGGTTCAGCCGCGGAATTGGATGGGGATCATCCGCACCGCGTTCCCTTTGGCCCGGTTTCCCGGACGCCGGCGCATGTTCGGCCGAACGCGCGCGCCCGGCCGAACATGCGCTTATCCGGGATTGCCGGGGCTGACAATAGCGCTTTCCCGGCCCGCTTTTCCCGGCCCAGTTTCCCGGGAAAGTCAAAGGAAGCTCTGCGGATCGACATCCACCTGCACGCGGACGCTTGCCGGCAGCGGCACGGCGGCGAGCCATGCGCGCAGCCATTGCTGCAACGGCGCCGTCCGTTTCGCATGCACCAGCAGCCGGTAGCGATAGCGGCCGCGAAGCCGGGCGAGCGGCGCCGGCGCCGGTCCCCAGACCTCGATGCCGTCGGCCGCCGGCGCCGCCCGGCCAAGCGCCGCCGCGGCGGCTTCCGCCCTGGCGCCATCGACCGCGGAAAGGATGACGGCGGCCAGGCGCCCGAAGGGCGGCATCCGCGCCGCCAGGCGGCTTTCGCGCTCGGCGGCGTGGAAGGCGTCGGCATCGCCCGAAACCAGCGCCCGCATGACGCGCGCCCCCGGTTCGAAGCTTTGCAGATAGACATCGCCGGGCTTGTCGGCGCGGCCGGCGCGCCCCGACACCTGGCGGATCTGCTGGAACACCCGCTCGGCGGCGCGCAAGTCGCCGCCGGCAAGGCCGAGATCGGCGTCGATCACGCCGACCAGCGTCAGATTGGGGAAGTCGTGGCCCTTGGCCAGCATCTGCGTGCCGATGAGGATGTCGACCCGCTTTTCCTCGACCGCCGCCACCAGATCGGCCATGTCGGCCGGGGTGCGGATGCTGTCCGAGGTGGCGAGCCGGGTTTTCGCTTCCGGCCACCGCTCGGCCACTTCCTCGGCCAGCCGTTCGACTCCGGGGCCGCAGGGGGCGAGGCTGCCCGCCGTTCCGCAGGCCGGGCAGGCGGGCGGCACCGGGATCGAGTGGCCGCAATGGTGGCAGACGAGCCGTGCCGAGGCGCGATGCTCGACCAGCCAGGCGGTGCAGTTCGGGCACTGGATGCGCTCGCCGCAACCGCGGCAGAGCGTCAGCGGCGCATAGCCGCGCCGGTTCAGGAACAACAGCGTCTGTTCCTGCCGCCGCAGGCGTTCGCCGATGGCCTCTGCCAGCGGCGGCGCGATCCAGCGGCGGCGCGGCGGCGGCGTTTTCCTGAGGTCGATCATGTGGATTCGCGGCAGTTCCGCCTTGCCGTGGCGATCCGGCAGATGCAGCACCCGATAGCGGCCGCGCGCCACCTGTTCCAGCGTTTCAAGAGGCGGAGTCGCCGTCGCCAGCACCACCGGGCAGGATTGGAAGCGGCCGCGCATCACGGCCACGTCGCGGCCGTGATAGGGCACGCCTTCCTCCTGTTTCAGCGCCGGATCATGCGCTTCGTCGACGACGATGAGGCGCAGGTCGGGGGCGCCCAGGAACAGCGCCGAGCGGGCGCCGACGATCACTTCCGCCCGGCCGCTGACGATGCGGTGAAAGGAATCGCGGCGCGCCGCCGGGGTCAGCGCCGAATGCCAGACCGTTGGCATGAAGCCGAAGCGGCCGTGAAAACGTTGCAGAAAGCCCTGGGTCAGGCCGATTTCCGGCAGCAGCACCAGCGCCTGCCCGCCATCGCCGATCGCCGCCGCCACCGCTTCCAGATACACCTCGGTCTTGCCGGCGCCGGTTACGCCATCGAGAAGAAAAGTCTGGGCTTGCCGGGCGCGGACGGCGGCCGAGAGCGCATCGGCCGCCCGCTGCTGGCCGTCGCTCAGCTTTGGCCCCGGCGGCGGGGCGGGGCGGGGCGGGGCGCTCTCGGCCGTCTCGGCGACGGCCAGCAGCGCGCCCGCCCCGGCCAGCGCCCTGAGGCGGGCCGGGCTGGCGCCGGTGCGTGCCGCCCATTCGGCGATGGTGGCCGGTTCGAGGTGGCGCGCCGCCGCCAGCCGGTCGAGCAAGGCCTGCCGCCGGGGGTTGCGGCCTGGGTGGCCGGGGCGGGCTGGCGGCATGTCGCCCGGCCGGAAGCGCCGGGGCGGGGCGGGCGGGGCGAGGAAGGCCGCCTGGGGCAGCGCCATCCGCAGCACCGAGGACGGCGCCGCCAGATAATAGTCGGCGACGAAATCGACCAGGCGCCGCAGCGGCTCCGGCAGCGGCGGAAGCGCGAGCGGCACGGCGTCGCGCAGCTTGTCGGCCGCCACCTCGATGCCCGGATAGATGCCTTCGTCCCAGACGACGCCGGTCACCCGCCGTGATCCCAGCGGCGCCTCCACCAGCGTTCCGGGCCTTGTCCCCTCTGGCAGGCGATAGGCGAGCGGCAGAAGCTGGCGTTGCAGCAAAAGAACGGTTGCGCGCATTGACAGCATGCCTAGCCTTGGCGAGGGAAGGCGGCAACGAGCGCATTGGAGCCTGCCCATGAAATTCTTTGCCGACACCGCCGATGTGGCCGAAATCGCCGAGCTTGCCTCCGCCGGCCTGCTGGACGGGGTGACGACCAACCCCAGCCTCATCCACAAGTCGGGGCGGCGTTTCCTGGATGTGGTGAAGGAAATCTGCGCCCTCGTCGACGGCCCGGTGTCGGCGGAAGTGGTGGCGATGGACGAAGACGGCATGTTGCGCGAGGCCGACGTGCTGCGGGCCATTGCCCCCAATGTCTGCATCAAGCTGCCGCTGACGCTCGATGGCCTGAAGGCCTGCCGCAAACTGACCGGCGAGGGCACGCAGGTGAACGTGACGCTGTGCTTTTCCGCCAATCAGGCGCTGCTGGCGGCGAAGGCCGGCGCCAGCTTCATTTCGCCCTTCGTCGGCCGTCACGACGATGTCGGCTTCGACGGCATGCAGCTGATCCGCGACATTCGCCTCATCTACGACAATTATGCCTTCGGCACGGAAATCCTGGTGGCGAGCGTCCGCCATCCGGTGCACATCCTGGAGGCGGCGAAGATCGGCGCCGACGTGGCGACGGCGCCGGCCGCCGTGCTGAAGGCGCTGGTGAAGCATCCGCTGACCGATCGCGGCCTCGACCAGTTCGCCGCCGACTGGGCGAAGACCGGCGACTCCATTGGCTGAGACGGGGCCATTGGCTGAGACGGGCGAGGAACTCGCCCGCCAGTGGCTGGCGACCCTTGGCGACGAGCGCCGGCTGTCTCCGCATACGCTGCGCGCCTATGGGGCGACGCTGTCGCGGCTGTTCGCCCATTTGCGCCATATATTCGGGCGCGAAGCGGATCTGGCGCTGCTGCAAGCCATGACGACGGCCGACTGGCGCGGCTTTCTGGCGGCAAGGCGAAGCGGCGGCCTCGGCAACAAATCGGCGGCGCGCGAGCTTTCGGCGCTTCGCACCTTTGCGCGCTTTCTGCGCGATCGGCACGGCGTGGCGCTGCCAGGCCTCGACCAGGTGGCGGCGCCGAAGGTGCGGAAGGGCCTGCCGCGGCCGCTGGCGCCGGCCGACGCGGTGGCGCTTGCCGACACCACCGGCGACCTCCACGACGAGCCTTGGGTGCGGGCGCGCGACAGCGCGCTGCTGCTGCTGCTTTATGGTTCCGGCCTTCGCATCGGCGAGGCGCTGGCGCTGACCGGGGCGGCCTGGCCGATGGGCGATTCGCTCCGCGTCGTCGGCAAGGGCCGGAAAGAACGTCTGGTCGCCATATTGGATCCGGTGCGGCGCGCCGTCGAGCAATATGTGCAACTGTCGCCGTGGCCGCTTGGCCATGATGCGCCGCTGTTTCGCGGCGTGCGCGGCGGCGCGCTCGACGGCGGTGTGCTGCGGGCGACGCTTCGGAAGGCGCGCGTGGCGCTCGGCCTGCCGGCGAGTGCCACGCCGCACGCGCTTCGCCACAGCTTCGCCAGCCATCTGCTGGCGCGGGGCGCCGATTTGCGCTGCATCCAGGAACTGCTGGGCCACCAGAGCCTTGCCAGCACGCAGATTTATGCCGGGGTCGATTCGGCGCGGCTGCTGGATGTCTACCACGCCGCGCATCCGCGCGGCTGACAATCTATCACGCCGCGCATCCGCGCACCCGCGCGGCTGGGCGTTTCCCACCCCGCGCACCCGCGCGGCTGTCACGCGCGCGTCTGCCGCGCGCCTCTATATCCCGGCGCGGCCGTTTTCCGATTCGCCCCGCCTTTTCCGGCCGCGACGGCGGCCGTCGTGGCGAAGCATCCAGAACGGACTACGATGCCGTTAAGGATTCCTGTGGACAATCGCTGGAACAAGTCCGCGCCGAACCTGGCCGTTTTCCTGCCGGATCAACGACATAAGACGCTTTCCTCAGAATGGCGTCCATCCCCCCCGTGGTTGAACCTGGTGAAATATCCGTCTAGCGGCTCTTGCGTTCGCTGGGAAATCGGGCACTATTCCTAGTGTCCAGAAGGGGGCGCATCCCCCACAAATTGTGTTTTGGTGCAATTCTATTGCTGGTCCGGCTTGGCTCTCCTGCCCATCGGGCGGGGTGGTGTCGTGCCGGTCGCGATGAGAGCGCCCAGAGAGACGAGAGCCAGAGGGACGAGAGGGAGTGACGATGGATTTTCTGCGCGATGACCCGGAGACCGGCGCCGATGTCGGCGAGGCGGCGGCCGATTCGCGGCTGCCTTCGGCGCGCTTCCGCATCGCGGTCGATGCGGCGCGCGACGCCCTGCTCACCGATTTCGGCATCGAAACCCTGAAGGATCGCTATCTGCTGCCCGGCGAAACGCCGCAGGATTTGTTCGCCCGCGTCGCCAGCGCCTATGCCGACGACGCCGAGCACGCCGCCCGGCTGTACGACTATATCTCGAAGCTGTGGTTCATGCCGGCGACTCCGGTGCTGTCGAACGGCGGCACCGGGCGCGGCCTGCCCATCAGCTGCTATCTGAACAGCGTCCCCGACAGCCTTGATGGCATCGTCGCCACCTGGAACGAAAATGTCTGGCTGGCGTCGCGGGGCGGTGGCATCGGCACCTATTGGGGGCGGGTGCGCGGCATTGGCGAACCCGTGGGCCTGAATGGCAAGACTTCGGGAATCATCCCGTTTGTGCGCGTGATGGATTCGCTGACGCTCGCCATCAGCCAGGGCAGCCTGCGGCGCGGTTCGGCCGCCGTCTATCTCGATATTTCGCACCCCGAGATCGAGGAATTTCTCGAAATCCGCAAAACCAGCGGCGATTTCAACCGGAAAGCGCTCA
>CAYYGQ010000166.1:0-5189 GCA_964471485.1 uncultured Sandaracinobacter sp.
AGCAACAGGTCGCTGGCCCGCGCCAGTTGCACGGCGAGGCAGGTGTCGAGCACGTCGGACGAGGTCATGCCCTGGTGCATGAAGCGGGCTTCCTCGCCCACCTGTTCGGCGACCCAGGTGAGAAAGGCGATGACATCGTGCTTCGTCACCGCCTCGATGGCGTCGATCGCCGCCACGTCGATCGCCGGCTTCGTTGCCCACCACGCCCAGAGCGCGTCGGCCGCGGATTGCGGCACCACGCCAAGTTGCGCCAGCGCCTCTGTGGCGTGGGCCTCGATTTCGAACCAGATGCGGTAACGCGCCTCCGGTTCCCAGAGCGCGGTCATTTCGGGGCGGGCATAGCGGCTGATCATAGGGGCGCCCTACCGCCCCTTGCCGCCGGCCGCAACCGGCGCCGCGCGGTTTGCCCCCCCACCTGCCGAAATCCTGCCTCTTGACGAAATCCGGGCGGCTTCCCAGCTTCAGCCCCGGTTCCGGGCCCCTCTGGCCGCGCGGGCGCGCGCGGCGATGTCGGAACAGCATTGCTGTTCACGCCGACGCGGCACGACGGGGAAGACCATGGATTTGCCGGATTCCGGTTCGATATTGTTGAATTCGACGTTGCTCGGTTCGGTATGGCTTGGCACGCCGCTGTGGCTGTGGCTCGGCTTCGCGGTCGTCATCGTCGTGCTGCTCGCGCTCGATCTGCTGGTGTTCCATCGCGGCGATCGGCAAGCCGGGCTGGAGATAGGCGTGCGGGAGAGCCTTGGCTTTTCCGCCTTCTACATCCTTCTCGGCCTTGGCTTCGGCGGCCTCGTCTGGTGGCGCATGGGCCAGGAGCCGGGCCTTCAGTATCTGACCGGATTCCTGCTCGAAAAGAGCCTGGCGATCGACAATCTGTTCGTCATCGCCATGATTTTCACGCATTTCGCCATTCCGCGCCGCTACCAGCACCGGGTACTGTTCTGGGGCATTCTCGGCGCCATCCTGATGCGGGCCGTCATGATCGGCCTTGGCGCAGCCCTGGTCGCCAGATGGGCGTGGGTGCTGGATCTGTTCGCGCTGTTCCTGATCTTCACCGGCATCCGCATGTGGCGCGGCCTTGGCGACGGCCCGCCCGACATCGCCGCCTCGCCGTTGCTGCGCTGGCTGCGGCGGCATCTGCCGGTGACGCGCAAGCTGCACGGCAACCGCTTCTTCGTCCGCCTTGGCCGCGGCGGCCGCCCCGTTCTGGCCGCGACGCCGCTGTTTCTGGCGCTGACCATGGTCGAGTTCGCCGATATCCTGTTCGCGGTCGATTCGGTGCCGGCGGTGTTCGCTGTCTCGACCGACCCGTTCATCGTCTACACGTCGAACATCTTCGCCATTCTCGGGCTGCGCTCGCTCTATTTCGCCCTCGCCGCCTCGCTTGCCCGCTTCCATTATCTGCAACATGCGCTGGCCATGCTGCTGCTGTTCATCGGCGGCAAGATCCTGGCGGGCGGCCTGTTGCCCGGCGGCCATGTGCCCGCCTGGATCACCCTGGCCGCGACCGTGCTGATCCTGGGCGGCGGCGTCGCCTTGTCGCTGCTGCGCGAACGGGCGGCGCCTGAAGCAGGCGGAAAAGACCAGGAGACAGGACCTTCTAGCGCTCGGTGACGGTGACGCGGATCAGCGAGGCGGCGCCGCGCTCGATATAGTCTCCTGGTGTCATGCCGATGAAGGTCTTGAAGTCGCGGATGAAATGCGGCTGGTCGTAATAGGCGCCGGCGGCGGCGTTTTCCCAGCCGGCCTCGGGCGCCCGGCCCAGCCGCACCGCGGCCTGCACGGCACGGGATTTCCGCGCCAGCAGCTTCGGCGGGGCGCCGTAGATCCTGAGGGCGAGGCGTTCGACCTGCCGCGACGACATGCCGAGCGAGCGCACCAGCAGATTGACATCCGGGTTGGGGCTGCCGCCGAGCCAGGCGTCGGCGGCGCGGGTGAACCACAGCGGCGGCTGCCGCGCCCGCGCCGCCAGCGACAGGAAAAAGGCGTCGAGGGCGGCGATACGCTCCGGGTCGCTTTCGGCCTCGGCCATCTGTTGCAGCGTGCGCCGCGCCGCCGGCCCGGCCACTTGTTCGAGGTCGATCGGCAGATCGGCGAGTTCGCTGGCACCGGCGCCGATGAGGGCCGCCCAGCCGGCCGGCAGCAGCCCGGCGCCGCACATGCGAATCGGTCCCCGCACCCGGAAGCGGATGGCGGCGTTGCTCGGCCCGCAAAGCGAGGCCCGCGGCATTTCGACGGCCGGAAGCCCGGCGAGCGAGGCCATGGTTTCGCCGCACCACTGGAATCGCACCTGCGCCAGTTCCGCCCGCAAGGTGTCGCGCATGTCCGGCAGGTCGGCTTCGAACAGATAATAGATGGAGACCCATTGGCGCAGTGGCGCCGGCGGCTGAAAATAGCGCAGGGAAAAACCCGACATGCCCGAAACGCCCGGCCCTCCTGCTCCCCGTTCGGTCGGATTCTTGGCCATGGCGCGGCTGTTTGTCGATGGCCGGCCATGGCGTCCGTCGCCGGAATGCCCTGCTGGAATGACGAAACGTTTGGAAAGCGCCGCCGGCGCCCGGCAGGATGGGTGGTGGAGCGGGAAAAAACACCCTGGGGGTTGCCGCCCCAGGGTGAAAGGTGGGAACGGTCCGCCGCTTTTTCGTCCGCTCCATGGCCCGGCACGGGGCCTTTTCCGGGCGGAAAAGCGGTTTCGCCATTCCATGGGTCGCTGCTTCTTTTACCCTTGCCCGCGGCATTCTGTCTTGTATGGATTCGACGCCGCTTGCCGTCGGCGCGCCGCTAGCGCATGAAAAGCCCCATGTTTTCCCTGCTTCGCCCGCTGTTGTTCCGCCTCGACCCCGAACGCGCCCATAATCTGACGCTTGCCCTGTTGCAGCGCCTGCCGGCGCCGGGTCTCGACCAGTTCGACGCCCTGCTGGAAACGCGCTTTTCCGGGCTGGTCTTTCCCTCGCCCGTCGGCCTGGCCGCCGGCTTCGACAAGGATGCCCGGGTGTGGCGGCAGATGCTGGGCTTCGGCTTCGGCTTCGCCGAGGTGGGGACGCTGACGCCGCGCCCGCAGCAGGGCAATCCGCGCCCGCGCCTGTTCCGGCTGGCGGAGGACCGGGCGGTCATCAACCGGCTCGGCTTCAACAATGGCGGCCTGGCGGCGGCGCTGCCGCGAATCGAGCCGAATCCGCGCCTTCGGTCGCGATTGGGGGTGAATGTCGGCGCCAACAAGGATTCGGCCGACCGCATCCTCGATTATGCGGCCGGGGTGCGCGCGGTGCGCGACCGCGCCGCCTGGATCACCCTCAACATCTCGTCGCCGAACACGCCCGGCCTGCGCGGCCTTCAGGGCGAGGCGCTGCCGGAGCTGCTGGCGGCGGCCGCCGAAGCGCGCGGCGGCGAGGGGCCGCCGCTGTTCCTGAAGGTCGCCCCCGATCTCGACGAGGCGCAGGTGGCGCGGATCGCCGAAGTGGCGCTGGCAAGCGCCGTCGGCGCCCTCGTCGTCGCCAACACCACGCTTGCCCGTCCGGGATCGCTCCGTTCGGCGCACGCCGGCGAGGCCGGCGGGCTTTCCGGGGCGCCGCTGACGGCGCCGGCGCTGTCGATGCTGCGGCTGTTCCGTCGCCATCTCGGCCGTCGCCTGCCGCTGATCGGAGTCGGCGGCATCGCTTCGGCGGCCGATGCCTATGCCCGCATCCGCGCCGGAGCGTCGGCGGTGCAATTGTATACGGCGATGATCTATGAAGGGCCGATGCTGGCGGCCAGAATTGCCGCGGATCTTGGCCAGTTGTTGCGCCGCGACGGCTTTTCTTCTGTCAATGATGCGGTGGGGGTCGATGAAACCGCTTGAGGATTGCCGAATGCGGTCCTAGAACTTCGCCGATGAAGCACTTTCCCTTGCTGACGGCCGCCGCCCTGCTGGTGCTGCCGGTTTCGCTCTCCGGGGCGCTTGCGGCGCAAACCGCGCCGGCGCCTTCGGTCCCCGCCGCCGCTGTCGGCAACGTCGACAATTATCGCGCGGACAATCCGGTCGGCCGGCAGGTGCCGGCGGCGACGGCGGCCACCGGGGCCGAAGTGGTGTCCGCCGCCGATCCGCGCGGGTCCGCCGCAGGGGCGGAGCTGCTGCGCGCCGGCGGCAATGCGGTGGACGCCATCATCGCCACCATGCTGGCGATGAACGTGGTCGAGCCGCAGTCGAGCGGCATCGGCGGCGGCGGCTTCCTGCTCTTCCACGATGCGGCCAGCGGCGAAACCGTGTCGATCGACGGCCGCGAGCGGGCGCCGGCGGCGGCCGGGCCGGATCGCTTTCTGAAGGCGGACGGCAAGCCGATGCCGTTCCGGGAAGCGGTGGCCGGCGGCTATTCGGTGGGCGTGCCGGGCGCCCTGGCGTTGGCGGCCAAAGCGCATGAACGCTGGGGCAAGCGCCCCTGGGCGGAACTGTTCCAGCCGGCCATCCGTCTGGCGCGCGACGGTTTCGTGGTGACGCCGCGGCTCAACCGCTCGATCGCCGGCAGCAGCTGGCTGCTTTCGCAAAGCCCGTCGGCGAGAAGCGTCTTTCTCGACGCCGACGGCAAGGCATGGCCGGCCGGGCATGTGCTGAAGCAGCCGGCCATGGCGGCGACGCTCGAAAAGCTGGCCAAGGACGGCCCCGACGCCTTTTACCGCGGGCCGGTCGGCGCCGAGATCAGCCGCTCGGTCGCCACCGCCTTCGCCCATCCGGCGGCGCTGACCGCCGCCGACCTCGCTTCCTATGAAGCGAAGGAGCGGCCGACGCTCTGCCGGCCGTATCGGCGCTTCGTCATCTGCTCGATGGGGCCGCCGTCGTCCGGCGGCACCACGGTGCTGGAAATCCTGAAGCAGCTGGAACGCTTCGACCTGGCGAGCCTCGGCGCCGACAATCTGTTGAGCCAGCATCTGTTCGCCGAAAGCCAGCGCCTCGCCTATGCCGACCGCGAAGCCTATGGCGCCGACAGCGATTTCGAGGATGTGCCGGTCGATGGCCTGCTGTCGGACGAATATATCGCCGAGCGAAGCGCCCTCATCCGCATGGACCGGGCCATGGAAACGGTGGCCGCCGGCGTGCCGAAGGGCGTGACGCCGCGGGTGGCGCGGCCGCTGGCCAACATCCCGGCGACCACCCATTTCGCCGCCGCCGACGACGAAGGCAATGTGGCGACCTACACCAACACCATCGAAAG
>CAYYGQ010000167.1:0-5069 GCA_964471485.1 uncultured Sandaracinobacter sp.
CGACGCCATGAACCGCTGCTGGAAGGAGCCGCTGGTGGACACCTTCCCCGGCGGCGCCGGGGGGCGTGGCGCCCGCGTCAGCCCGTTCGGGGCGGATGTTCTGCGCCGCTATCGGGGGTTGCAGGGGCGGTTGGACGACGCCTCGGGCGCCGCTTTCGCCGAACTGGCGCGGTCGCTGCGGGCGGTGCCGAAGGCCAGCCAGAAAGGCTGAGTTTGCCGGTCTTTGCCCTTTTTTCGCTTTGCCCCGCGCGGCCGGACGATATACGGCGGAACACAGCAAGATAAGAGGTTTCGCCTTGTTGTCATTCTTGTCGCCATTCCTGTCGCCACACCGCCGCATGGTCGCGGCGCTGCTGCTTCTCCTTGCCCTGATGGCGCCGATGCGCGCCGCCGGGGCGGTGGCCGACGGCAAGGGACCGCTGGTGCTGGCCGCCGCCAGCTTGCAGGAAGCGATGCTGGAAGCGGCCGACGCCTGGGCGGCCGAAGGCCATCAAAAGCCGGTGGTTTCCTTCGCCGCCTCGTCGGCGCTGGCGCGGCAGATCGAGGCCGGCGCCCCGGCCGACCTGTTCGTCTCGGCCGACGAGGAATGGATGGACCATTTGCAGGAGAAGGGGCTGTTGCGGCCGGGAACCCGCACGCAATTTCTTAGGAACCGGCTGGTGCTGATCGCCCCTCGCAGCGATCGGGGGGAGATGGCGATCCGCCCCGGCCTGCCGCTGGCGCGCGCGCTCGGGCAGGGGCGGCTGGCGATGGCCGACCCCGATTCCGTGCCCGCCGGCCGCTACGGCAAGGCGGCGCTGCAACGGCTGGGGGTGTGGGGCACGGTCGAAGGGCGCGTTGCCGCCGCCGAGAATGTGCGGGCGGCGCTGGCGCTGGTCGAGCGCGGCGCGGCGCCGTTCGGGATCGTTTACGCAACCGACGCCCGCGCTTCGGACCAGGTGCGGGTGGCGGGCGTGTTCCCGGCAGCGAGCCATCCGCCCATCCGCTATCCGCTGGCGACGCTGCGGGCCTCGACCCACCCGGACGCCGAGGCGTTCCGCCGCTTCCTGCTGTCGCCGGAGGGAATGGCGGTGTTCGTCCGCCACGGCTTCGCGGCTGGCGGATAGCCGTGCCGTTCAGCCCGTTCAGCAACGAGGAATGGGGGATCGTCCTGCTGTCGCTGCGGGTCGGCGCCGTCGCCGTCGGCGCCTCGCTGCCGCTGGCCTTCGCGCTGGCCTGGCTGCTGGCGCGCGGCCGCTTTCCGGGGAAATTGCTGCTGGATGCGCTGGTGCATCTGCCGCTGGTGCTGCCGCCGGTGGTGACGGGCTGGCTGCTGCTGCTGGCGTTCGGGCCGAACGGTCCCGCCGGGCGCTGGTTCGCCGAATGGCTGGGCCTGACCTTCATGTTCCGCTGGACCGGCGCCGCGCTGGCGGCGGCGGTGATGGCGCTTCCCCTGATGGTGCGCGCCATCCGCCTGTCGATCGAAGCGGTCGACCGGCGCCTCGAAGACGCGGCGCTGACGCTTGGCGCCAGCCGCTGGCGCTGCTTTCGCACCGTCACCCTGCCGCTGGCGTTTCCGGGCGTGCTGGCGGGGCTGGTGCTGGGCTTCGCGCGCTCGCTTGGCGAATTCGGCGCCACCATCACCTTCGTGTCGAACATCCCCGGCGAAACCCGCACGCTGCCGCTGGCCATTTATGGCGCGCTTCAGGTGCCGGGCAGCGATGGCGTCGTGACCCGGCTGGCGCTGGTGTCGGTGGCGCTGTCCCTGGCGGCGCTGCTGGCGTCGGAGCTGCTGTCGAAGCGCATCGGCGAAGGGCGGGGCGGCCATGTCGTCTGACGCCAAGGACTTCGAGATCCGGGTGTCGCGGCGGCTGGGCGACCGCGACATCCGCGCCGAGGTGGATGGCGCCGGCGGCGTGACGGCGCTGTTCGGCCCGTCGGGGGCGGGCAAGACCTCGGTTCTCAACATGGTGGCCGGCCTGCTGCGGCCGGATCATGGCCGTATCCTTGTTGCCGGTGAAGTGCTGTTCGATGCCGAGGCCGGCATCGACCTGCCGGTGCAGCAGCGCCGCGCCGGCTATGTGTTTCAGGACGGCCGGCTGTTCCCGCACAAGCGGGTGCGCGACAATCTGCTCTATGGCTGGCGCGGCGATCGGCGGCATGGCGGCCTGCTGACGCTGGAGGAGACGGTTGCCTTCCTGGGCATCGGCCATCTGCTCGACCGCTTTCCGCGCACGCTTTCCGGCGGCGAGGCGCAGCGCGTCGCCATCGGCCGGGCGCTGCTGAGCGCCCCCCGCTTCCTGCTGATGGACGAGCCGCTGTCGTCGCTCGATTCCGGCCGCCGCGCGGAAATCCTGACGGTGATCGAGCGGCTGCGCGACGAGTTGCGCCTGCCGATCCTCTATGTCAGCCACGACCGCGCCGAAGTGGAGCGGCTGGCTTCGACCATCGTTCTGCTTTGAAGGAGTTAGGGCAGGCGCGTCACCAGCACCGTCATTTCCTGGGTCGGGCTGCCGGCGACCTGTAGCAGATGCTCGCCGGGTTCGAGCGGGAAATCCACCATCTTGCGTACGCCGACGCATTGGCGATCGTGGCCGTGCGCCGTCGATTCGACGGCGCGGCCGTCGGCCACCACGTCGAGCCAGGCCGCCGAGCCGGCCGCAACCCGATAGACGCCCTTTTCGGCCACCTGGAAGCGCACCAGCCCACCGAAGCTCGCCTGGTCGAAGCTGCGGTCGGGCGGCGGCGCGAATTGCACCTGCGGCATCGGCGCCAGCGCCAGCTTCGCCGCGCGGCCTGCTTCGAGCGTTGGCCGGTTGGCGGCGCCGGTGGCGGCGGCCAGGGCAGGCGCGCCGGCCCAGCCGGCGCTCGCCGCCATTTCCTGGCACGAGGGTGCGACATTTTGCGCGCCAGTATTTTGCGCCGTAGCGGGCGTCGTTCCAAGGGCGAAGGCCAGAATGCCGGCGAGAAGGGCGACAGGGGGGCGGCGCATCTATGTCCCTTTCGAATTGCTTTAACGATATTCCATCGAATATAGGCGGCGCTCTACGACGTATCGCGATTGCCCGGCGAGGGCAATCGCGATTTCTCCAAAGGGGAACCCCATGCGCTTCACATCCGCCATCGCCGTCGCCGCCTGCCTTGCGGCGCCCGCCGCAGCGCAAACTGGCGCGCAAAACACCGATAACAGCTTCGAACTGGGCCAGATCGTCGTCACCGCCGAGCGGCCGACGGGGATCGGCATCGGCAACCAGGAACTGAACGCGATGGCGATCTGGGCGTTCAACCGGCCGACGCTGGACGATGCCGTCAACCTGATGCCGGGCGTGGTCGCCTCCAACAGCGGCGGCTCCCGGAACGAGCGGCTGATCTTCGTGCGCGGCTTCGACCGCTTCCAGGTGCCGCTCTCGATCGACGGCATCCGCGTCTATCTGCCGGCCGACAACCGCTTCGACTTCAGCCGCCTCCTCACCGGCGACGTGGCGCAGATCCAGGTGGCGAAGGGCTATGTGTCGGTGCTCAACGGTCCCGGCGCCATGGGCGGCGCCATCAACCTGGTCACCAGCAAGCCGACCCGGCCGCTGGAGGCCGAGGCGCGCGGCACCCTCGCCCTGGGCCGCGACGGCGAATATGCCGGCTATACCGCCTATGGGAAGATCGGCACGGCGCAGGAAAAATGGTATGCACAGGCGTCGTTCACCCGCAATTACCAGAAGCATTGGGATCTGGCCGGCGGCTATCGGCCGGTGGCCGGATCGGCCGAGGACGGCGGCGCCCGCGACTTTTCGCAAAACGAGGACTGGCGGCTGAACGTGAAGGCCGGCTTCACGCCGAACGGCACCGACGAATATGTGCTGAGCTATACCCGCCAGGAAGGCGCCAGGAACGCCCCCCTCCATGTCACCGATTCGGTGGCGCAGCAGCGCAACTGGTCGTGGCCGGTCTGGAACATCGACAGCCTCTATTTCCTGTCGACGACGGCGCTGGGCGACGCCGCCACCCTGAAGACGCGTATCTATCGGAACGGCTTCGACAATCTGCTGAGCGCCTTCGACGACCGCACGCAGACGAGCCAGACCAGGCCGCGCGCCTTCAACAGCACCTACGACGACGAGGCCTGGGGCGGCTCGGCGGAGCTGGGCGTCGATCTTTCCCCGGCCGACCGGCTGACCGTCGCCATGCACTATCGCCGCGACAAGCATGTCGAATGGCAGCAGGAATTCCCCTCGGGCTTCACCGAGCCGCCGCAGACCAACCTCGAGGCAACCTGGAGCGTCGCCGCCGAGAACCGGCTGGCGCTGTCGCCGGCGCTTGCCCTTACGGTCCGCGTCAGCCACGACTAGCGCAACCTGTCGCTCGCCGGGGAATATGGCACGCCGCCGGGCGAGACGGACCGGCGCATCTTCGATTATCCGCTCGCCAACGCCAGCGCCACCAACGGCCAGGCGCGGCTTTCCTGGACCCCGGACGACCATAGCGGCATCGACCTCAGCGTGTCGTCGCGCACCCGCTTCCCGACCTTGTTCGAGCGCTTCAGCACCCAGTTCGGCCTCGCCGCCTCGAACCCCGCCCTGAAGGCCGAGCGCGCCACCAACTACGAGCTTGCGTTCCGCCGCGACTGGGGCCTGGTGCGGGTCGACGGCGCCCTCTTCTACAGCGACATCAGCGACGCCATCGTCTCGGTGCGCCCGGCCGGCTTCCCGTCCAACAGCAGCCAGCGGCAGAATCTGGGCGACGCCACCTATTATGGCGGCGAAATCTCGCTGACGGCGGCGCCGACGGCGTCGCTGGAGCTGGGGGCCAATTACGGCTATATCCACCGCAGCTTCGACATCGTCGGCGCCGCCCCCGGCACCGTCGTGCCGGTGTTCGAACTGACGGACGTGCCGGCGCACAAGGGCTTATTCTATCTCGACTGGAAGCCGGTGCCCGCCCTGCGGGTGATGCCGAGCGTCGAGCTGGCGTCGTCGCGCACCACCTCCAGCACCGCGTCGCCGCCGGTCTATTACGACACCGGCGCCTATGTGCTCGGCAGCTTCAGGGTCGACTATGCCATCGCCGATTCCCTTGAGGTCGGCGTCGGCGTCCGC
>CAYYGQ010000168.1:0-5036 GCA_964471485.1 uncultured Sandaracinobacter sp.
ATATCGCGTGCCGCGCATGTGCTTCGTCAACAAGATGGACCGCACCGGCGCCAACTTCGACCGCTGCGTGCAGATGATCCACGATCGTCTGGGCGTGCGGACCGCCGTTCTCTATCTGCCGATCGGCATCGAGAGCGACTTCATCGGTCTCGTCGACGTGGTGGAGAATCGCGCCATCGTCTGGCACCACGACGGTCTCGGCGCCGAGTTCGACTATAAGGAAATCCCCGCCGAAC
Source organism: uncultured Sandaracinobacter sp. (assembly GCA_964471485.1). GTDB lineage: Bacteria > Pseudomonadota > Alphaproteobacteria > Sphingomonadales > Sphingomonadaceae > Sandaracinobacteroides. The sequence goes on from CAYYGQ010000168.1 coordinate 237, forward strand.
TGAAGGACAAGGCCGCCGCCGCCCGCGCCGAGCTGATCGAAATCGCCGTCGAGCAGGACGACGCGGTGATGGAAGCCTATCTCGAAGGCAACGAGCCGGATGTGGCGACGCTGAAGCGCCTCATCCGCAAGGGCACGCTGGCCTTCGATTTCGTCCCCGTGCTTTGCGGTTCGTCGTTCAAGAACAAGGGCGTGCAGCCGCTGCTGGACGCCATCGTCGACTATCTGCCAAGCCCCTTGGACATTCCGCCGGTCGATGGGCTGAAGCCGGGAACGGACGAGCACGACACCCGCGCGACCAGCGACGACGCCCCCTTCTCGGCGCTTGCCTTCAAGGTGATGAGCGACCCCTTCGTCGGCTCGCTGACCTTCGCCCGCGTCTATTCGGGCAAGCTTGAATCCGGCACCTCGGTGCTGAACTCGGTGAAGGACAAGCGCGAGAAGATCGGCCGCATGCTCCTGATGCACGCCAACAACCGCGAAGACATCAAGGAGGCCCTTGCCGGCGACATCGTGGCGCTGGTCGGCCTGAAGGAAACCACCACGGGCGATACGCTCTGCGCGCCGCTGAAGCCGATCATCCTTGAACGGATGGAATTCCCCGATCCGGTGATCGAAGTCGCGGTCGAGCCGAAGACCAAGGCCGACCAGGAGAAGATGGGCATCGCCTTGAACCGCCTGGCGCAGGAAGACCCGAGCTTCCGCGTCAGCTCCGACAACGAAAGCGGCCAGACCATCATCAAGGGCATGGGCGAACTGCACCTGGAAGTGCTGGTCGACCGCATGAAGCGCGAATTCAAGGTGGAAGCGAATGTCGGCGCCCCGCAGGTCGCCTACCGGGAATCGCTCGCCCGCCGCGTCGAGGTCGATTATACCCACAAGAAGCAGTCGGGCGGTTCGGGGCAGTTCGGCCGCGTCAAGATCGTGGTCGAGCCGGGCGAGCGCGGCTCGGGCGTGCTGTTCGTCGACGAGGTGAAGGGCGGCAACGTGCCGCGCGAATATATCCCCTCGGTCGAAAAGGGCATCCGCGAAGTGGCGGCGTCGGGTTCGCTCATCGGCTTCCCGATCATCGACTTCAAGGCCACCCTTGTCGATGGCGCCTACCACGATGTCGACTCGTCTGCGCTGGCCTTCGAGATCACCGGCCGCGGCGCCATGCGCGAAGCGGCCACCAAGGCCGGCATCAAGCTGCTGGAGCCGATCATGAAGGTCGAGGTGGTGACGCCCGACGATTTCATGGGCGACTGCATCGGCGACTTGAACAGCCGGCGCGGCCAGATCCAGGGCACCGACAGCCGCGGCAACGCCCAGGTGATCGAAGCGATGGTGCCATTGGCCAACATGTTCGGCTATGTGAACCAGCTTCGCTCGATGACGCAGGGGCGGGCGCAGTACAGCATGCAGTTCAGCCACTATGACGAAGTGCCGGCCAATGTGGCCGAAGAAGTGAAGGCGAAGCTGGGCTAGGCCTGGCGACATCAAGCGGACCAGAGATCAAGGAAAGAGGAAACTCCAATGGCGAAGGCGAAATTTGAGCGGAACAAGCCGCACGTCAACATCGGCACCATCGGTCACGTCGACCATGGCAAGACCTCGCTGACGGCGGCGATCACCAAGGTGCTGGCGGAAAGCGGCGGCGCCACCTTTGTCGACTATGCCAACATCGACAAGGCCCCGGAAGAGCGCGAGCGCGGCATCACCATTTCGACCAGCCACGTCGAATATGAAACGTCGAACCGCCACTATGCCCACGTCGACTGCCCCGGCCACGCCGACTATGTGAAGAACATGATCACCGGCGCCGCGCAGATGGACGGCGCCATCCTCGTGGTCTCGGCGTCGGACGGCCCGATGCCGCAAACGCGCGAGCACATCCTGTTGGCGCGCCAGGTCGGCGTGCCGGCGCTCGTCGTGTTCATGAACAAGGTCGACCAGGTGGACGACCCGGAAATCCTCGAGCTGGTGGAACTGGAAATCCGCGAGCTGCTGTCGAAATATGATTTCCCCGGCGACGATATTCCGATCATCAAGGGTTCGGCGCTCTGCGCCCTTGAAGACCGCAACCCCGAACTCGGCCGCGACCGCGTGCTGGAACTGATGGCGGCGGTCGACGAATATATCCCGCAGCCGGAACGCCCGCTCGACAAGCCGTTCCTGATGCCGATCGAAGACGTGTTCTCGATCTCGGGCCGCGGCACCGTCGTCACCGGCCGCGTCGAAACCGGCATCGTCAAGGTGGGCGAGGAAGTCGAAGTCGTCGGCATCAAGGACACCACCAAGACGGTGGTCACCGGCGTCGAAATGTTCCGCAAGCTGCTCGATCAGGGCCAGGCCGGCGACAATATCGGCGCGCTGCTGCGCGGCACCAAGCGCGAAGATGTCGAGCGCGGCCAGGTGCTGGCCAAGCCCGGCTCGATCACCCCGCACACCGACTTCCAGGCCGAGGTCTATGTGCTGTCGAAGGACGAAGGCGGCCGCCACACGCCGTTCTTCGCCAACTATCGTCCGCAATTCTACTTCCGCACCACGGATGTCACCGGCACGGTCGAGCTTCCGGAAGGAACGGAAATGGTGATGCCGGGCGACAATGTCGCCATCAAGGTCAAGCTGATCGCTCCGATCGCCATGGACCAGGGCCTGCGCTTCGCCATTCGCGAAGGCGGCCGCACCGTCGGCGCGGGGGTTGTGGCCTCGATCGCGAAGTAATATAGAACCGCCTCCCGGCCGGCTTGTCGATTCGTCGACTGGCCGGCCGGGACCGAATTTCGGGATGACGGCGGTGCGGTTTTCGCGTCGGTCGTCGTCTTCGCTGTTTGAATTGTCGATCCCGGGTTGGATTCGATGGAGCGTGCCGCAACGCGGATCGCTTCGTCGGGCTTAGAAGAGTTTGCAAGATGGAAACGCAGAATATCCGTATTCGCCTGAAGGCGTTCGATCACCGCGTGCTGGACAGCGCCACCGGCGAAATCGCCGATACCGCGAAGCGCACCGGAGCGGATGTTCGCGGTCCCATTCCTCTGCCCACCCGGATCGAGAAGTTCACCGTGAACCGTTCGCCGCACATCGACAAGAAATCGCGCGAGCAGTTCGAGGTGCGCACCTACAAGCGGCTGCTCGATATCGTGAAGCCGACTCCGCAGACCGTCGACGCGCTGATGAAGCTCGACCTTGCGGCCGGTGTGGACGTGGAAATCAAACTGCAAGGCTGAGCCACAGAGCCAGGCCAGGCAGTTTTCGCAATGCCCCCGTGGTTTTCGGGGGCCTCTTTGGGTCAAGCCTCGCCGGGCATCCGGCTTGGCCTCTGATGAAGGATGATGGAATGCGGACCGGCGTAATCGCCAGAAAGATGGGCATGACCCGTCTGTTCCGTGACGACGGGGTGCATGTCCCGGTCACGGTGCTGGCGCTGGAACGGAACCAGGTGGTGGGGCAGAAGCTCGAGGACCGCGACGGCTATGTCGCGCTTCAGCTTGGCGCCGGGGCCGCCAAGGCCAAAAATCTGACCAAGCCCGAGCGCGGCCATTTCGGCAAGGCCGAAGTGGAGCCGAAGGCGATGCTGGCGGAATTCCGCGTCAGCGCCGACGCCCTCGTCGATGTCGGCGCCACCATTGCCGCCGATCATTTCGTCGTTGGCCAGCTGGTCGACATCACCGGCGCCACGCAGGGCAAGGGCTTTGCCGGCGCCATGAAGCGCTGGGGCTTCGGCGGCTTGCGGGCGACGCACGGCGTCTCCATCTCGCACCGCTCGCACGGCTCGACCGGGCAGCGGCAGGATCCGGGCCGCGTCTTCAAGAACAAGAAGATGGCCGGGCACATGGGTGCGAAGAACCGCACCCAGCAGAATCTGGAAATCGTCCTCACCGATCCGGCGCGCGACCTGTTGTTCGTCAAGGGTTCGGTGCCCGGTTCCAAGGGCGGCTGGCTGCTGGTGCGCGATTCGGTCAAGGTGGCGCGCCCGGCGGATGCGCCCTATCCGGCCTCGGTGCGCGGTTCGAATGACGGTGCAGTTGCGGATGCGGCGCCGGCCGCCGACGTTGCCGGGGAGCAGGCGTGATGAAGGTGCAAGTAAAGACGCTGGCCGGCAAGGATTCCGGCGAGCTGGACCTGAACCCCGAGCTGTTCGGTCTCACGCCGCGGGCCGACATATTGCACCGGGTGGTCACCTGGCAGCTGGAAAAGCGGCGGGCGACGGCGCGGGCGGCGCGCGAGCGTTCGGACGTGGCGCGCACTGGCAAGAAATTCGGCCGCCAGAAGGGCGGCGGCACCGCCCGGCACGGCAACCGCGCGGCGCCGCAGTTCGTCGGCGGCGGCAAGGCTCATGGCCCGCGCGCCCGTGATTTCAACCCGTCGCTCAACAAGAAGGTGCGGGCGCTCGGTCTTAAACACGCGCTGTCGGCGAAGGCCGGGGCGGGCAAGCTGCTGGTGCTCGACAATCTGGCGGTCGAGGCGGCGAAGACCGGGGCGTTGCTGGAAAGCCTGGCCAAGCTCGGCGTCACCAGCGGTCTCTTTATTGACGGCGTTGCCGTCGATGTGAACTTCGCCCTGGCCAGCCGCAACCTCCACAAGGTGGATGTGCTGCCGGCGGTGGGCGCCAATGTCTACGACATTCTGAACCACGATCATCTGGTGCTGACGCGCGCCGCGGTCGAGCAACTGGAGGCGCGTTTCCATGGCTAAGGCGGCGGGGGCTAAGGAAGCAGGGGCGGTCGATCTCCGGCATTTCGACGTGGTGGTGCGCCCCGTCATCACCGAAAAGTCGACGACGATCGGCGAGTATAACCAGCTGGTGTTCGAAGTGGCG
>CAYYGQ010000169.1:0-5010 GCA_964471485.1 uncultured Sandaracinobacter sp.
GAACTGCTGCTTCTGGCCGCGGTATTTCTTTTTGTCGATCGATTTTATCGATCGCCGGTTTCGTTCGCGGCCCCATTGCTGTTTCTGCTGGTCGTGGCCGTGTTCGCGCTTGAGCGCGGGCCGGTGTCGAAGCTTCTTCGTGCCGGTCCGTTTCTGCGTGCCGGAGTGCTTTCCTATTCCATCTACATGGTGCATCAACTGGTGATCGGCCGCGTCCGCAATGCCACGGAGCTTGTCAGCCACTTTGCCGGGGTGAACATCGAAACCGCCTGGCCCATTTATCCGCTGTTGCAGATTCTGGCTGTTCTGATCGTCGTGTGGATTGTCTCGGGCTTCACCTACCGGTTTGTCGAATTGCCGGGGCAGGCGTTCGGGGCGCGCATCATCGTCCGGATGCGGCAGAGGAAGGAAGCCGTTTGACGGACGCCGCACCACATTTGTTCGACGCGGAAGCCATGACCGGACATATCCGCTGGATGGAGCGGCTTGGCGATTTCGCCGACCGCATCGCCCTCGTCTCCGAGGATGGCGAGCAGCTTTCCTATACCGAACTGGCGCGGCGGGCGGACGCCTTTGCCGCCCGCCTCGGCGCCGAGCGGCGGCTGGTGGTGCTTGGGGTCAGGAACGATGTCGCCAGCATCGTCGCCTATCTCGGCTGCCTGCGCGGCGGCCATCCGGTGCTGCTGCTGGAGGCCGGCGAGCTCTCGGAGCAGATCGTTGAACGGTTCCGGCCCGATGCCCGATGGGATGCGTTGAGCGGCGCGCTCGATCTCGTCGATCCGCCGCGCGGCGGCCTTCACGCCGATCTCGCTGTGCTGCTGTCCACCTCCGGCTCCACCGGCAGCCCGAAGCTGGTGCGGCTGTCCAGCGCCAACATCGCCGGCAACGCCGCCTCGATCCGCCACTATCTCGACATCGGCGCCGACGAGCGCGCCATCACCACGCTGCCCTTCCATTATTCCTATGGCCTGTCGGTGCTGAACTCGCATCTGATGGCCGGCGCCTCGCTAGTGCTCACCGATCTCTCCGTCACCCACCCCGATTTCGAGCGCCTGCTGGCAAAAACGCGGCCGACCTCGCTGGCCGGCGTTCCCTATACCCATGAACTGCTGCTGCGCTCGGGCGTGGTGCATCGGCTGCCGGATTCGGTGCGGACGCTGACCCAGGCCGGCGGCCGTCTGGCGCCGGAACGGGTGCGGGAAATGGCCGCCATCGGCCACCGCCGCGGCTTTCGTTTCGTGCCGATGTACGGACAGACCGAGGCGACCGCGCGCATGGCCTGGCTGTCGCCGGAACTGGTGGAAGCGCACGCCGACTGCATCGGCCGGCCGATTCCGGGCGGCCGCTTCGAACTGGTGGATGGCGACGGCCGGGCAATCGCCGCAAGCGGTGTCTCTGGCGAACTGGTCTATTCCGGCCCCAATGTCATGATGGGCTATGGGCACGCCCGCGACGATCTTGGCAAGGGCGCGGAACTGGCCTCGCTTAACACCGGCGACATCGCCGAGCGGACGGTGGATGGCCTCTATCGCATCGTCGGCCGCGCCAGCCGCTTCGCCAAGATCGCCGGATTGAGGATCGGCTTCGACGATGTCGAGGCGCTGTGCCGGGCGGATGGCATCGAGGCGGTTGCGACCGGCAGCGACCGGCTGCTGGTGGTGCAGGTGGCGGATGGCGTCGACCCGGCGCGGGTCGCCGGGCTGGTGTCGGCGCGCGCCCATGTGCCGGAGGCGGTGGTGGCCGTCGTTCATGGCGAAGTGCCGCGCCTGCCGAACGGCAAGGTGGATTATGGCGCCATTCGCTGCGCCGGCGAAGCCGTGGCGGAAGCGCGCGAGCAGCGCCTCGCCGCCGGCACCCATCCGATCCTCGCCGGCTATCGGCGCGCCTTCAACCTGCCCGATCTGAAACCGGCGGAAAGCTTCCAGTCGCTTGGCGGCGACAGCCTTGCCTATGTGAATGTGGCGATTTCGATCGAAAAGGCGCTTGGCGAGCTTCCGGCGCGCTGGGAGGAAATGCCGGTGGCGACGCTGATCGACCTTGCCGGCCAGCGCACGGCGCTCGAAGTCCGGGCCGGAGGCCGCACCGAGTTGAGCACGGAAATGCTGCTGCGGGTGCTGGCGCTGTCGCTGGTGATCTTCAGCCATGGTACACGCTCTGATATTACCAATCCGTTTCAGGGCGGCGCCAATTTCCTCATGCTGCTGGCCGGCTATAATTTTGCCCGTTTCCAGCGCACCGCCTTCGAGCAGGGCCGCTGGTGGCCGCCGCTGAAGGGCGCGCTGGAGCGGTTGATCCTGCCCTATTATGCGATGATGCTGCCGCTGCTGTGGTTTTCGAACACCGAGCGCAGCTGGGGCTGGTATGCGCTGCTGTCCACCTACACGGTCGACTATCGCGGGCCGCTCTACAGTTTCTGGTTCATCGAGGCGGTGTTCCACGCCCTGCTGCTGATGACGTTTTTCTATCTGTTTCCAGCGGTCCGCCGCTGGTCGGAGCGAAGTCCGGCCGCCGTCGGCGTCGCCTTCGTCGCCTTCGCGCTGGTGATGAAACTGGTCGTCAACCGCTATATCTACGACGACCCCAGCCCGATCTCGATCACCGTCGACGCCACTTTCTGGCTTTACGCGCTCGGCTTTCTGGCGCTGGTGGCACGCGGCACCCCGCTCAAGCTGTTCGTCATTGCCGTGCTGTTCTCGGTCGCCTTCCTCAATTACGGCGATGTCAGTTCAAGGCCGTGGTGGGTGCTGCTGGGGGCGGTGCTGCTGCTGTTCGTGCCGACCATGCGGCTGTCGTCGCGGCTGGTCGGCCCGCTTCTCAGGATCGCCGCCGCCAGCTATTTCATCTACATCATCCATGTGCCGCTCTATCACATCATCTTTTTCGTCATCGGCGTCGACCAAGTGTGGATTTCCCTGCCGCTCCTTTACGGCAGCAGCATCGCCTGCGGTCTTGTCTATGAAATGCTGTGGTCGAGGGGGATGTTGTGGGTGAAGGAACGGGTCGCCCGTCCATGAGTCGGGGCATGAGGCGGGGCGCGGCTTGCGGCGGGGCGATTGCGCCCGGCGCCCGCCTGGTCTAGCGACGGGCGATCATCGCCTAGGAACCCGTCATGAAACTGCTCGCCGGCAACAGCAACCCGCAGTTGGCCCAGGATGTGGCCAGCTATCTCGAAATCCCGCTGACGAAGGCGACGGTGCGCCGCTTCGCCGACGAGGAGATTTTCGTCGAGATTCACGAGAATGTCCGCGGCGAGGATGTGTTCGTGCTGCAATCGACCTCGGCGCCGGCGAACGACAATCTGATGGAGCTGCTGATCTGCATCGACGCCCTCAGGCGGGCGAGCGCGCGGCGCATCACCGCCGTCGTGCCCTATTTCGGCTATGCGCGGCAGGACCGGAAGCCCGGTCCCCGCACGCCCATTTCGGCGAAGCTGGTGGCCAATCTCATCACCGTCGCCGGCGCCTCGCGGGTGCTGTCGATCGACCTTCACGCTGGGCAGATCCAGGGCTTTTTCGACGTGCCCGTCGACAATCTGTTCGCCGCCCCGGTCATGTCGGCCGATATTCTCGCCCGCCACCACGCGCAGGCCGACCTGCTGACCGTGGTGTCGCCCGATGTCGGCGGCGTGGTGCGCGCCAGGGCGCTGGCGAAGCGCCTCGGCAATGCGCCGCTCGCCATCGTCGACAAACGCCGCGAGCGCCCCGGCGAAAGCGAGGTGATGAACATCATCGGCGACGTTTCCGGCCGCTTCTGCATCCTGATCGACGACATCGTCGATTCGGCCGGCACCCTCTGCAACGCCGCCAAGGCCCTGAAGAAAAAGGGCGCGGCCGAGGCGGTCGCCTATGTGACGCACGGCGTATTGTCGGGAGGCGCCGTCGAACGGGTGCAGGATTCGATGCTTGGCGAACTGGTGATCACCGATTCGATTCTGGCCAACGGCCGCGTCGCCGCTGCCAGCCGCATCCGCCAGCTCAGCATCGCGCCCCTTCTTGGCGAGGCCATCCGCCGCATTTCCGACGAAAGTTCGGTGTCCAGCCTGTTCGACTGATTGCGGCCCTTCCGGCGGCGGCCCTTCAGGCGGCGGCCTGGCCTTCCACCTGTTCGTAGCGGACGCTGGTCACCGTTGGCAGGTCGCGCAGCCGCGCCGCCAGCAGATCGGCCTCGCCGTCGGTCAGCGAGACGACATCGACATCCACCTGCAACAACTGGCCGAGCAGCCGGCTCCGCACCCGCGCCGGCACATGGCCATGGTCGGCGAACAGCCCAAGCAACTGCGGCAGCGCCGGCGGTGTCGGGTGGCTGGTGACGAAAAAACTGGCCTGGCGGTGGTGGCGCATCGAATATTCCTTTGTGATGGCGGGCCTCTGAGAGGTCTGGATTGCGAAAGCATAGCAGGGTGGGCGTGGAATTTCCTGTCTTTCTCTTGCGAATTTGCCGGGAGAAGTCTAAAAATTTTCTGGAAAAGCGAAAAGATAAGGAAAATTCTTGCGTATCGCCGAAGTGGATCGTCGCATTCTCGCTGCGTTGCAGCAGGACAGTTCGCTGTCGATGGCCGAGCTTGCCGACAAGGTCGGGCTGTCGCCGTCGCCGTGCTGGCGGAGGGTGCAGAAGCTGAAGGCCGAAGGCGTGATCCGCGCCGAGGTGGCGTTGCTGGATCGGGCCAGGATCGGTCTCAAGGCGCAGATTTTCGCCCAGGTGAAGCTGTCGGCGCAAGGCAGCCGCCATCTCGACGAATTCGCCGAGGCCATCCGCCGCTATCCCGAAGTGCTGGAATGCTGGGTGTTGATGGGACCGGTCGATTTCCTGCTCAGGATCGTCGCCCCCGATGTCGAGCATTATGAGCGCTTCTTTTTCGAGCAACTGTCGCGGCTGCCCGGCGTGCGGGAAATCACCTCGACGGTCGCGCTGTCGGAAATCAAGGCGACGACGGCGCTGCCGATCCCACCGGCCGAGGATTGAGCCGGGGATTGAGCTGAGGGTTGAGCTGAGGGGCCGCCACATTTTTTC
>CAYYGQ010000170.1:0-4970 GCA_964471485.1 uncultured Sandaracinobacter sp.
GTGCGGAGCTTCTCAAATTGGTGAAGTCACGAGTCGAGGCCGAGAAAGGCAAGCGTGGTGACGCGCGCGACCATAGTTCCCCCTTCGCCCCGGTCTAGGACGACGCCTAGCCGTTTGCGATGCCATGGAAAAGCCTTGGTTTTCGCCGGCCGGCTTTGTAGGAACAGCCCTTCAGCCCTGGCTTGTGCGTTGACAAGGGTGGCGCCTTACGCGCCGCCGAAGGGCGGCCGGAGAGAAATATGTCGTCCATCCCGCAGATCAGCCAGAATCCCGACATCCGCCTGCTGGGGCGAATCCTTGGCGATGTGATTCGCGAATTCGGCGGCGAGGAACTTTACCGGCGCACCGAGGCCATCCGCAGCGCTTCGGTCGAGCGCTACCGCGACCAGCTTGGCGGCACGCGGCTTGCCGACGAGCTGGGGGCGCTGACGCTCGACGACACGCTGTCGTTCGTGCGCGGCTTCATGCTGTTTTCGACGCTCGCCAACCTCGCCGAGGACCGCCACATGGCGTCGTCGGCCGGCGCCGTTCCCGAAACCGATGGCGCCAGCGTGCCGCAAGTGGTGGAGATGCTGGCGAAAAAGGGCGTGACGCGCCAGCAGGTCCGCGAAATGCTGGACCATGCCCAGGTGACGCCGGTGCTGACGGCGCACCCCACCGAAGTGCGGCGCAAAAGCGTCATCGACCACCGCAACCGCATCGCCGAACTGATGCAGCTTGGCGACAAGGGCATCACCATGGCCGAGCCGGGCTGGAGCATCGAGCGGGCGATCAAGCGGCAGGTGGCCTTGCTGTGGCAGACGCAGCCGCTCCGCCGCGAGCGCATCCTCGTCGCCGACGAAATCGAGAACGCGCTTTCCTGGCTGCGCGACGATTTCCTGCCGGTGATGCCGCGCCTGCTGCGCGCCTGGGGCGAAGTGCTTGGCGGCCCGGTGGCGCCCTTCCTGACCGTCGGCAGCTGGATCGGCGGCGACCGCGACGGCAACCCCAACGTCACGGCGGCCTCGCTGAAGCTCGCCATGGAGTGGGCGGCCGGAATCCTCTTCGAATGGTATCTGTCCGAAGTGCATGCGCTGGGCCGCGATCTGTCGATTTCCGTGCAACTGACGCCGGTGCCAGACGAAGTGCTGCGCCTGGCCGAGGCAAGCGGCGACACCAGCGAAGCCCGCGCCAACGAGCCGTATCGCCGCGCGCTCACCGGCATTTACGCAAGGCTTGCCGCGACCGCCGAACGCCTTTCGGGGCGGCCGCCGATCCGGCCCGCCAAGGTTCCGGGGCGCTTTTATGCGGCGCCGGCGGAGTTTCTGGCCGATCTCGACGTGCTGGCGCGGGGTGCTGCCGCCGTTGGCGGCGACGGCGGCCGGCTCGATCTGCTCAGGATCGCCGTTGGCCAGTTCGGCTTCCATCTGGCGCGGATCGACCTCAGGCAGAACAGCGACGTCCACGAGGCCTGCGTCGCCGATCTGTTCCGCCAGGCCGGGGTGGAAAGCGATTATCTGGCGCTCGACGAAGAGGCGCGCATCGCCCTGCTGCGCCGGGAACTGGCCAATCCGCGCCTGCTGTCCACCCCCTGGGCGCCGGTGTCGGACAAGACGGCGAGCGAGCTGGACATCTTCCGCACCGCCGCCGAAATCCGCGCGCGGTACGGCGAAGGGGCGATCACCACCACCATCATTTCCAAGACGGACGGCGTCTCCGACCTGCTGGAGCCGATGATCCTGATGCAGGAAACCGGCCTTCTGGTGCCGGGCGAGGCGCCGGAAGCGAAGCTGATGGTGGTGCCTTTGTTCGAGACCATCGCCGACCTTGAAAACGCCGCCCCCGTCATGCGCCGCTATCTGTCGTTGCCGGGCGTGGCCGAATCGGCCCGCAAGCGCGGCTGCCAGGAAGTGATGATCGGCTATTCCGACAGCAACAAGGACGGCGGCTACATCACCTCCATCTGGAAGTTGCAGCGGGCGACCACCGCTCTCGCTGAAGTGTTCCGCGCGCTCGACGTGCCGATCCAGTTGTTCCACGGCCGCGGCGGCTCGGTGGGGCGCGGCGGCGGCCCGAGCTTCGCCGCCATCCTGGCGCAGCCGCCGGGCACGGTCGCCGGGCGCATCCGCATCACCGAGCAGGGCGAGATCATCGCCGCCAAATACGGCACTCCGCAGGCGGCCGGCCGCACCCTCGACACCATCGCCGCCGCCACCATCCTGGCTACACTCGACCCGCCGCCGCTGTCGGCGACAGAGTCGGAGCGTTTCGGCGCGGCGATGGACCGCCTGTCGGACGATGGCATCGAGGCCTATCAGGCCCTCGTCTACGGCGAGCCGGGCTTCCGCGACTTCTTCCGCGCCATGACGCCCATTTCCGAGATTTCGACGCTGAAGATCGGCTCGCGGCCGTCCAGCCGCACCACGTCGACGGCGATCGAGGATCTGCGCGCCATCCCCTGGGTGTTCAGCTGGTCGCAGGCGCGGGTGATGCTGCCGGGCTGGTATGGCACCGGCCAGGCGCTGATGCGCTTCCCCGACAAGGGGTTGCTGAAGGCGATGGCCGAAGGCTGGCCCTTCTTCCAGTCCACCCTTGCCAACATGGAAATGGTGCTGGCGAAATCCGACATGGGGATCGCCGCCCGCTACGCCGAACTCGCCGGGCCGGAAGGGGCGCCGCTGTTCGCGAAAATCCGCGACGGCTGGCAGCAGGCGGTCGACGGCCTGCTGGAGGCGACCGGGCAGAGCCGCCTCCTGGAACATTCGCCGCAGCTCGACATTTCGATCCGGCTGCGCCTGCCCTATCTCGAACCCCTGAACCTGTTGCAGGTGGAATTGCTGAAGCGCCACCGCGCCGGCGAAAGCGACCCGAGGATTGCCGAAGGGCTGCAACTCAGCCTGAACGCCATCGCCACGGCGCTGCGGAATTCCGGCTGAGGGGCTTCAGGCGACGGCGAACTTCAGTTCGCCGTCGCCGTCGTCCACCCGGACGGTGGCGCCATCCGGCACTTCGCCCGCCAGCAGCTTTTCCGCCAGCGGGTCGATGAGGTGGCGGCTGATGGCGCGCTTCAGCGGCCGGGCGCCATAGACCGGATCATAGCCGACGCGGCCCAGCCAGTGGCGCGCCCCTTCGGAAAGTTCGAGGTCGATCTTGCGGTCCGCCAGCAATGTTCGCACCTGCGCCACCTGGATGTCGACGATCGCGCCCATATGTTCCGGCGCCAGGCGGTGAAAGAGGATGATCTCGTCGAGGCGGTTCAAAAATTCCGGGCGGAAGCTCGCCCGCACCACTTCCATCACCTGCGGCTCGGCCTGCTTCACGTCGGCGCCGTCGGGAAGGGCGGCGATGAACTGCGAGCCGAGGTTCGAGGTGAGGATGATGAGGGTGTTGGAGAAATCCACCGTCCGCCCCTGGCCGTCGGTCAGCCGGCCGTCGTCCAGCACCTGCAACAGCACGTTGAAGACATCGGGGTGGGCCTTTTCCACCTCGTCGAACAACACCACCTGATAGGGGCGGCGGCGGACGGCTTCGGTTAATGCTCCGCCCTCGTCGTAGCCGACATAGCCGGGGGGCGCGCCGATCAGGCGCGCGACCGCATGTTTTTCCATATATTCCGACATGTCGATCCGCACCATGGCGTCGGTGGAATCGAACAGGAAATCGGCCAATGCCTTGGTCAGCTCGGTCTTGCCGACGCCGGTCGGCCCCAGGAACAGGAAACTGCCCAAAGGCCGGTTGGGATCCTGCAAGCCGGCCCGCGCGCGGCGCACCGCCTTGGAAACGGCGGCGACGGCATCCCCCTGGCCGATGACGCGTTTTCCCAGTTCCTCTTCCATGTTGAGCAGCTTCTCGCGCTCGCCCTCCAGCATCCTGGCCACCGGAACCCCGGTCCAGCGCGACACCACGGCGGCGATGTCGTCCGAGGTCACTTCTTCCCGCACCATCGCCTGCGCCGAGGCGCCTTCGGCGTCCTTCAGCTTCTGTTCGAGGCTTGGGATCACGCCATAGGTCAGTTCGCCGGCGCGGGCGAAATCGCCGCCGCGCTGCGCCTGCTCCGCTTCGATGCGCGCCTGGTCCAGTTGTTCCTTGATGCGGGTGGCGCCGGCCAGCTTCTCTTTTTCCGCTTCCCAGCGGGTGGTGAGTTCGCCCGCTTCGGCCTCCAGCCGGCCGAGTTCCTCTTCCAGCGTCGCCAGCCGGTCTTTCGACGCCTGGTCGCTTTCCTTCTTCAACGCCTCGCGCTCGATCTTCATCTGCACGATGCGGCGATCCAGCGCCTCGATTTCCTCGGGCTTCGATTCCACTTCCATGCGCAAGCGCGAGGCCGCCTCGTCCATCAGGTCGATGGCCTTGTCGGGGAGGAAGCGGTCGGCGATGTAGCGGTTGGAGAGCGTTGCCGCCGAAACCAGCGCGCTGTCGGTGATGCGGACGCCGTGGTGCAGCTCGTATTTCTCTTTGAGGCCCCTGAGGATGGAAATGGTGTCTTCGACGGTCGGTTCGCCGACGAACACCGGCTGGAAGCGGCGTTCGAGCGCCGCGTCCTTCTCGACGTGCTTCCTGTATTCATCGAGCGTGGTCGCGCCGATCACATGCATTTCGCCGCGCGAAAGCGCCGGCTTCAACAGGTTGGAGGCATCCATCGCTCCTTCGGATTTGCCGGCGCCGACGAGGGTGTGCATTTCGTCGATGAAGAGGATGATATTGCCCTCGGCGGCCTTCACCTCGTCGATGACGGCCTTCAGCCGTTCCTCGAATTCGCCGCGATATTTGGCGCCGGCGATGAGCGACCCCATGTCGAGCGCGAAGAGCGTCTTCCCTTTCAGATTTTCCGGCACGTCGCCGTTGGCGATGCGAAGCGCGAGGCCCTCGGCAATCGCCGTTTTCCCCACGCCCGGCTCGCCGATCAGCACGGGGTTGTTCTTGGTGCGGCGCGCCAGCACCTGGATGGTGCGGCGGATTTCCTCGTCGCGGCCGATGACGGGATCGAGCTTGCC
>CAYYGQ010000171.1:0-4967 GCA_964471485.1 uncultured Sandaracinobacter sp.
GAGCGGGCGACGGCGCGCGCCGTCGGCGCCGAAGTGCTGAAGTCGGTGACGCCCGGCCAACAGGTGGTGAAGATCGTCCACGACTGCCTGGTGGAAACGCTGGGCGGCGAAAACGCCGACCTCGACCTCAATGTGGCGCCGCCGGCCGTCGTCCTCATGGTCGGCCTGCAAGGGTCGGGCAAAACCACGACGACGGCGAAGCTCGCCCGGCTGCTGAAGGAAAAGCGCGGCCGGAAGGTGCTGATGGCGTCGCTCGACGTCAACCGCCCGGCGGCCCAGGAACAGTTGCGCGTGCTGGGCGAGCAGGTGGCCGTCGCCACGCTTCCGGTCATCAGCGGCCAGCAGCCGGTCGATATTGCCAGACGCGCGCTCCAGGCGGCGAAATTGCAGGGCTTCGATGTCCTCATGCTGGACACCGCCGGCCGCCTCCACGTCGACCAGGCGCTGATGGCGGAAATGCAGGCGGTGGCCAAGGTGGCGACGCCCACGGAAACGCTGCTGGTGCTCGACGCCCTCACCGGCCAGGACGCCGTGAACGTCGCGCAGAGCTTCTCGGCCGAAGTGCCGCTTTCGGGCGTGGTGCTGACCAGGATGGACGGCGACGCCCGTGGCGGCGCCGCCCTTTCCATGCGCGCCGTCACGGGGAAGCCGATCAAGTTCATCGGCACCGGCGAGAAACTGGATGGCCTCGAAGCCTTCCACCCCGAGCGCGCCGCCGGGCGCATCCTCGGCATGGGCGATGTCGTCAGCCTGGTGGAACGCGCCGCCGAAACCATCGACGCCGCCGAAGCCGAGGCGATGGCCACCAAGCTGGCCAAGGGCAAGTTCGACCTGAACGACCTGCTGGCCCAGTTCCGGCAGATGCAGCGCATGGGCGGCCTCGGCGCCATGGCGCGCCTGCTGCCGGGGATGGCCAAGGCGCAGCAGGCGCTCGACAAGGGCAAGGTGAACGACAAGTCGATCCAGCGCCTCGAAGCCATCATCCTGTCCATGACCCCGGCGGAACGCGCCAAACCGCAGGTGCTGAACGCCCGGCGCAAGATCCGCGTCGCCAACGGCTCGGGCGTCACCGTTCAGGAAGTGAACAAGCTGTTGAAAATGCACGCCGACATGGAAACGGCGATGAAACGCCTGAAGAAAATGGGCGGCCTCGGCGCCCTTGGCGCCCTGTTCGGTGGCGGCAAGGGCGGCGACCTTCCCGGAATGCCCCCCGGAATATCTGGCGGCGACATGCCGGCGCTTCCACCCGGATTGATGCCGCCCGGCGGCAGCCAGTTCCGTTTCAAACGCAAATAGCGATCAACATCGAAAAAGAAACAACATCAGCAAAGAAAGACGTATCCAATGGCCCTTTCCATCCGCCTTTCCCGTGGCGGCGCCAAGAAGCGCCCCTATTACCGCATCGTCGTTGCCGACAGCCGGCAGCCGCGCGACGGCCGCTTTCTGGAAAAGCTCGGCACCTACAACCCGCTGCTGCCGAAGGATTCGGCCGAGCGCGTAGCGCTCGACACCGAGCGGGCGAAGCACTGGCTTTCGGTCGGCGCCCAGCCGACCGACCGGGTGGCGCGCTTTCTGGACGCCGCCGGCCTGCTGGCCCGCACGGCGAAGAACAACCCCAAGAAGGCCGAACCGGGCGCCAAGGCCAAGGAACGCGCCGAAATGAAGGCGCAGAAGGAAAGCGACAAGGCGGAAGCCGCCCGCGCCGCCGCCGAAGCCCCCGCCGAAACCCCCGCCGAAACCCCCGTTGCCGAAGCAGCGGAAGCGGCCCCCGAAGCCGCCGCCGAAAGCAGCGAAGGCTGAGCCGATGCCGGCCGACGACCGCCCCGTCGTTCTGGCGGCGGTCGCCGGCGCCCATGGCGTCCGCGGCGAGGTGCGGCTGAAGCTGTTCACCGCCGCGGCCGGCAATCTGCGCCAGTACCGGCAATTTCAGGCCGATGGCCGCACGCTGACGCTGCAATCCGTCCGCGACGCCTCCGGCGGCGCCGTCGCCCGCTTCGCCGAAATCGCCGACCGCACCGCGGCCGAGGCGCTTCGCGGCGCCCAGCTCTCGGTGCCGCGCTCCAGCCTGCCGCCGCTGGCCGACGGCGAGCGCTACTGGCATGACCTGATCGGCCGCGAGGTGGCGACAACGGCCGGCGAACCAATCGGCCGGGTGACGGCGGTGGAGAATTATGGCGCCTCCGACATCCTGGAAATCACGCTCGGCAACGGCAAGACCGTGCTGGTGCCGCTGATCGAAGAGGCCGTCACCGAGGACGGCGGGCTGATCCGGGTCGACTCTTTGTGGCTGGCCTGACCCGCTCTCCGCCGTGGCGGGCGCAGGTGGTGACGCTTTACCCCGCCATGTTTCCGGGGCCGCTCGGCCTTTCGCTGGCCGGCCGGGCGCTCGCCGACGGCCGCTGGCAATTGTCGACGCTGCCCTTGCGCGATTTCGCCACCGACCGCCACCGCACCGTCGACGACACGCCGGCGGGCGGCGGCGCCGGCATGGTGCTGAAGGTGGACGTGCTGGCGGGCGCCGTCGACGCCGCCCGCGCCACCCTGCCCACCGCCCCGGTGCTGGCGCTGACGCCGCGCGGGCCGAGGCTGACGCAGGCCCGAATCCGCGCGCTGGCCGCCGGCCCCGGGGTGACATTGCTCTGCGGCCGCTTCGAAGGCTTCGACGAGCGCATTTTCGACGGCCGCGCCGTCGAGCCGGTGTCGATCGGCGACTATGTGCTGTCGGGCGGCGAACCGGCGGCGCTGGTGCTGCTCGACGCTTGCGTTCGGCTGCTTCCGGGGGTAATGGGCGCCGCTTCCAGTGGTGTCGAGGAAAGCTTCGAACAGGGCCTCCTCGAATATCCGCACTATACCCGGCCCATGCTGTGGGAGGGGCAGGCGATTCCCGAAATCCTGGTTTCGGGCGACCACGGAAAGGTAGCGGCATGGCGGCGGCAACGCGCCTTTGCCGACACCGGGCTATGGCGGCCAGATCTGCTGACGGAAACCCCCGTCGGCGACCCGCCCTCTGGCAGCAAACCCCGCCCCCAAGAGGGCTGACGCCGGCCACCCGGCGCAAAGGAGCGAAGAATGAACCTGATCCAGACGTTGGAGGCCGAGCAGATCGCCCGCCTCACCGAAGCCCGCGCCATTCCCGACTTCCGCGCCGGCGACACGCTTCGTGTCGGCGTCAAGGTGCGCGAAGGCGAGCGCAGCCGCGTGCAGCAGTTCGAGGGCGTCTGCATCGCCCGCTCCAACCGCGCGCTCGGCTCCAGCTTCACCGTGCGCAAGATCAGCTTCGGCGAAGGCGTCGAGCGGGTGTTCCCGCTCTATTCGCCGATCATCGATTCGATCGAAGTGGTCCGTCGCGGCGCCGTCCGCCGCGCCAAGCTCTATTATCTGCGCGGCCGCCGCGGCAAGTCGGCGCGCATCGCCGAGCGCCGCGTCACCCGCAGTGAAGCCGCCAGCGAAGCCTGATGGACCCCGGCGCCAGAGAGGCGCCGTCCTGCGGCTGGATCGAGCGGGGCGCGCACCGGCTGCCGCTCCGCGTCTATTTCGAAGACACCGATCTCGCCGGAGTCGTCTATTACGCCAATTATCTGCGCTTCCTGGAACGCGGGCGGAGCGACCTGCTGCGCCTCGTCGGCATCGACCAGCGCGCCACCTTCGAGGCCGGGCTTGGCGTCTACGCCGTCGCCGACCTCTCCATCCGCTATCTCCGCCCGGCGCGTCTCGACGACGCGCTGGTGGTGGAAACGCGCTGCCTCGCCGTCGGCGGCGCCTCCGTCCGCATGGAGCAGCGCGTGCTGCGCGGCCCCGACCTCCTCGTCGAAGCGCGGGTGCGCGCCGGATTCCTCGCCGCCGACGGCCGCCCCGGCCGCCAGCCCGATGCCTGGATGGAAAAGTTTCGCGCCCTTTTGCCGGCGGACTCTTGAGGAAACGCATTCACTTCCCATACAGTGCGCCCCACCTAGTGCCGTCCGGTGGGGAGATCCTGGCCGGGCCGGCACCCCCAGGAACATGACAACCGGAGCGGAATTTGGACCAGTTGATGGTGAAGGCGGCGGCCAGCATGTCGCCATGGGCGCTGTTCCTTCAGGCCGACATCGTGGTGAAGGCGGTGATGATCGGCCTGCTGCTGGCCAGCATCTGGTCCTGGGCGATCATTCTCGAACGAAGCCGGCGGCTGTCGGCCATCCAGCGCCAGACCCAGGGCTTCGAGGAACGCTTCTGGAAGGCGAAAAGCCTTGACGAAATGACGGTGAAGAAGGGCCAGCACCCGGCCGGCGACCTGTTTCTCGCCGGCATGGACGAATGGCAGGCCTCCGTCGACGGCAAGGACCGCAACAAGGTCGACGGCGACGGCGTGCGCGCCCGCCTCGCCGACAGCATGGCGGCCTCCATCGACCGCTCCATCTCCGACCTTTCCGACCGGCTGACCATATTGGCGACCGTCGGCTCGGTTGCCCCCTTCGTCGGTCTCTTCGGCACCGTCTGGGGCATCATGCGCGCCTTCACGGCCATCGGCGCCACCCAGAACACCTCGCTTGCCGTCGTCGCCCCCGGAATCGCCGAAGCGCTGTTCGCAACCGCCATCGGCCTTTTCGCCGCCATCCCGGCGGTGATCGGCTATAATTATCTGCTGCACCGGGTGACGCGCATCGAAGACCGGCTGCTGGGCTTTTCCGCCTCGTTCCACGCGCTGATGAGCCGCGAACTCGACGAGGCCGACTGATGGCGATGGGCATGACCGGCCGGCGCCGCGCCCGCCGACGGAAAGCGCCGATGGCCGACATCAATGTGACGCCGATGGTCGATGTCATGCTGGTGCTGTTGATCATCTTCATGGTGGCGGCGCCCTTGCTGGTGACGGGCGTCGCCGTCGATCTGCCGCAGACCAGCGCCGCGGCGCTGCCGACCGACGACAAGCCGATTTCCGTGACCATCGATTCCCGCGGCCAGCGCTCGATCGGCGACGAGGAAATGAA
>CAYYGQ010000172.1:0-4948 GCA_964471485.1 uncultured Sandaracinobacter sp.
GAAAACTCTATATAAAACACCCGGTTTCTCGTTGGTCGCGAGCCTTCGGAGGGCAACGCTCTATCCAGCTGAGCTACGGGTGCGCGTGGGGCGGGCTAGTGCGGCGGTGGCGGGGGAATGTCAAGATTCAGATGATCTCCAGCGGCGCGCCGGCTGCCAGTCGGGGCAGGATGTCCAGCATCGTCTGCCGCGCCATGGCAACGCAGCCCTCGGTCGGCCGCCAGTCGGGGCGGGCGAGGTGGAGGAAGATGGCGCTGCCAAGGCCGGGGATGGGCGGACCGCCATTGTGGTCGGTGACGAGGATCACGTCATACACATGCTTGTCCCGCCACAGCCGCTCGGCCCTGTACCCGTGCGGATGGGCCACCGGACGGTTGTAGGCCGGGTCGGCCGGATCATCCGACCAGCCGTCCCATGGCCTGAGCCAGCGCCACGGCAACGCCGTTTCCGGCGCCGCCACCCGGCCGGGGCGCAGCAGGGCGCCAAGGATGCGATAGCGGCCAAGAGGCGTGGCGCCGTCGCCCTCGCGCTTGGTTTCGGCGGCCACCGCCCCACCACGGCCGATGACGGCCCGGTGCCATTCCCCCCGAAAAAACAGGCGGCCGCTGCTGGTGTCGACACGGATCATCTTCGCTGGCTTGAAATGTAGGGAAAGCATCGTCAAGCCTGTTGCCGGCGGCAATTGCGGGGGACCATGGCGTGGAAACCATGGCTTGGGGAACATGGCGTGGGGAACATAGCGTGACGGGGCAGTTCAGCGAATTCCATCCCATCGACGGGCTTACCAACGACGCCGACGAACATGGCATGACCCGCGCCATGTTCGGCGCCCCGCGCGCCGGCCCGGTGGCGCCCACCGTGCTGTCGAGAGCGGACGGCCTGTCGATCGCCCTTCCCACCTTCGAGTTCGGGCTGGTGCTGGCCGGCGCCGTCTCGGCCGGCGCCTACACCGCCGGCGTCATGGATTATCTGATCGAGATACTGGATCGCTTCGAAGCGGCAAAACGCGCCGATTTCGAGGCCCACGGCCTGGATTTCGCCCGCTGGTCGGTGCCGCCGCACGCGGTGCGGCTGCGGGTGGTGGCCGGCGCCTCGGCCGGAAGCGTGGTGGGGGCGACCCTTGCCGTCACCGCGCGCGGCGCCTTTCCATCGGGGGCGACGCTGCCGACCGCGCTCGACAAGGAAACCAGCTACCCGGCCGGGGAAGCGCCCGCCCCGCACTGGAACCCGCTCTACAATATCTGGGTAAGGCAGCTCGATATCCGGCCGATGCTCGACACCGCCGACCTCGACGCCGCCGGCAAGGACGGCATCGGCGCCCTCGCCTCGCTGCTGAACGTCGCCCCTTTGGACCGGGCGGCGGCGCAGACGGTGCACTTCCAGCTTGCGCCGCTTGCCGGGCCGCGGGCATGGCTTGGCTTTGGCGCCCGCTTCGCCTTCACCATCGGCAATCTTTCCGGTATCCCCTATCGCTATCAACTGGCGGGCCTTGAAGGGGCGGAGTTCGCCACCAGCCGCCACGCCGACCTATTTCATTTCCGCCTCGACGACGCCTCGGCGACCCCGGTGATCGAAGAAGGGCAAGGCCCGCAGGATTCCCCCTGGGCGCGGATCGCCGACGCTGCCCTGGCCAGCGCCGCCTTCCCGCTGGCGCTGCAAAGCCGCTGGCTGGAAAAGCCGCTGAGCGGCCTCAACAATTTCGTCCGCCTCGACCCGCGCTTTCCGCCGCCCGCCGCCGATGGCAACCGCGACTGGGCGGGCCGGGCGGACATGGTTGCCGGCTATGTGAACTGCACCAGGGCGCCCGGCACGCTGGCCTTCGCCGCCGTCGATGGCGGCACCATGAACAACCAGCCGTTCGACTATGTTCGCCAGACCCTGTTCGGGCCGCTCGGGCGGGCGGAAAGTGACGGCGGCCGCGCCAGCCGGGCGGTGGTGCTGATCGACCCCTTCCCGGCCGAGGCGGAGGGCGCCGCGCCCGAAGCGCCCCCTCCGGCAGGCGCGCTGCCGCTTTTAAAGCTGCTGCCGAACCTGCTGGCCGCCTATACCGCCCAGGCGCGCTATGATGCCAACGATCATGCGCTGGCGGCGAACGAGGGCGTCTACAGCCAGTATATGCTGTCGCCGATGCGCGCCGACCCAGCGCCCGGAAGCTGGAACACCCTGACCGGGGCGGCGGCCATCGCTTCGGGCGGGCTTGGGGCGTTCGCCGGCTTTCTGTCGGAACATTTCCGCCACCATGATTTCCTGCTTGGTCGCCGCAACGCCGAAAATTTCCTCCGCAACTATTTCTCGGTGCGCGCCGACAACCCGCTGTTCGCCACGCCGGGGCGGATCGGCGGCCCGCGCCCGGCCGACACAAGCGACTTCTGGGCCGACAAGGGCACGGCAACCGCGCCCTCTGGTCCCTACTGGACCATCACCTGCGACGGCGAGGGAAATCACGAGCGGGCCATCCTGCCGGTGCCGCTGCCGCCCGGGGAATGGGCCGGCCAGCAGCCGGCCACCGGCCTGCCCTATCGGCTGGCGGCAAACGACGACGAGCGGCTGCGGATGGAGCGCGCGCGCAAGCTGGCCGTGCGCGCCCGGCTGCTGTGCCCGGCGCCCGAATGGCCCGACCCGGCCGGGCAGGCCCAGCCGCTGGTGGACGAGCTTGCCGCCCCCATCCGCGCCCGGACGCAGGCGATCCTGCACATGGCGCTGGTCGGTCTCGATGCCGGCGGCCTCGCCGGCACCCTGTTCCGGCTGGCGCGGCCGCTGGTGGCGCGTGCGCTGGCGGCGCTGGCCACCCGTAAGATCACCGACACCATTCGCGAGCGATTATCCGGCTAGAGCCGATGCCCCTGGCGGTCGCGCTTGGTGGCCAGATAATGGGCGTTGTGCGGGTTGGCGCCGAACTGGTGCGGCACCAGTTCGGCCACTTCAACGCCATGCGCTTCCAGCGCCTGCCGCTTCAGCGGATTGTTCGACAGCAGGCGGATCCGCGCCACCCCCAGCAGCTTCAGCATGGCGGCGGCCAGGTCGAAGTCGCGCTCTTCGGCGGAAAAGCCGAGGCGCAGATTGGCGTCGACCGTGTCGAAGCCCTGATCCTGCAACTGATAGGCGCGCAGCTTATTCAGAAGGCCGATGCCGCGCCCTTCCTGTTGCAGATAAAGGAGGATGCCGCCTTCCCCGGCGATGCGGCCGACGGCAGCGCGCAGTTGCGGGCCGCAATCGCATTTCAGGCTGCCGAGCACGTCGCCGGTGAGGCAGGCGCTGTGCAGGCGCACCAGCGGCACGCCCTTGGGCTTTCCGATCAACAGCGCCAGATGCTCCGGCCCGCCGTCCGACGGCCGGAAGGAAACCACCCGGCTGTCGGGCGCGCCATCGAGCGGCAGCTTCGCCCGGCTGACGATTTGCAGCCGCGGCGCCCGGCGCCAGGCAAGGACGGCCCCGGCGTCGGCGGCCAGCATGTCGCCGCCATCCTCGTCGCCTTCGCCCTCTGCCGCGAACAGTGCCGGAAGCACGGCGGCGCGCTTCGCCAGGCGGACGGCCGCCTCGGCGGCCCGGGCCAGGGGGCCGGGGTCGCGCGTCGGGAACGGGCCTTTCAGCGGTTGGGCGAGGTCGTCCACCGGATCGGCGGTCGCGATCGAAGCGACCAGATCGTGCCACGGCATCCGCCGCACCAGCACCACCGGCTGCCCGGCGGCCTCGCGCTGATTGTCGATCCGCAAGGTCGCCGCCCGCTCCGCCGTCAGCAGCAGGTCGGCGCGGCGGCGGCGTTCCAGCCGGGCCAGCGAATCGACCGTCGCCAGCTCCGCCGCCAGCACATCCAGGCGGATTTCGCCATCGAGGATGCGGACGATGCCGCCACGGCGAAGCTCGTCGACGGCGCGCGCCAGCGCCAGATCGCTCGCCGGGTCGGTCACAGCTCGAACCCGGCCACCAGCGGCACATGATCGGACGGCCTGTCCCAGCCGCGCGCCGGCACCAGCGTCTCCAGCGACCGGGCCTGCCCCTGCAAATCGGGCGACACCCAGACATGGTCGAGCCGGCGGCCGCGGTTCGATTCCGCCCAGTTCTTCGCCCGATAGCTCCACCAGGTGAACAGCTTTTGCGGCGGCGGCACGAAATGGCGGCCGAGATCGACCCAGCCGTGGCTTTGCCGCAATTCCGCGAGCGCGTCGATTTCCGGCCTGGTATGGCTGACCACGTTCAGCAGTTCCCGGTGCCCCCAGACATCCTCCGGCAAGGGCGCGATGTTGAAATCGCCAAGCAGGATCGACGGCTCGGAGAGGCCGCCGGACCAGTCGGTCATGCGGGCGAGAAAGTCGAGCTTCTGGCCGAATTTCGGGTTTTCCGCGCGGTCGGGGATGTCGCCGCCGGCCGGCACATAGACATTGTGCAGCACCACCCCCGACGGCAGGCGGGCGGCGATGTGGCGCGCCTCGCCGTTGGCCTGCCAGTCGTGGCGGCCGGCGAACGCAAGCGGCAGCCGCGACAGGATGGCGACACCATGGTGCATCCGCTGGCCGGCCAGCAACTGGTGATGGAACCCCAGCTTCTGAAAAAACTCGGCCGGAAAGCTGCCGTCCTCGCACTTGGTTTCCTGAAGGCAGAGGATATCGACCGGCGTGGTGTCGAGCAGGCGTTCGATCAGATGCGGGCGGGCGCGGACGCTGTTGATGTTCCAACTGGCGATATGAATTGGCATCTGCACGCGATAGGGCGGGGAAGCGGCAAGGTCACGCCCGAAATGGCCTGAAGGGGAAATGGGCCGGCTTGCGCAATGGCCAATCACCGTTCCGGGGGAAAAATAGTCGGCCCCCGTTCCGGGGGCGTGGAACGGGGGCCTTTATGCGTTCGTCACGCAGATGGCGGATCAACTGGCCGGGTAACAGGGGGGCAATCCCGAACGGCGATCTCACCAACATTCGAACCCTAGAAGGAAGAACCTTGCCGGGGCCTG
>CAYYGQ010000173.1:0-4947 GCA_964471485.1 uncultured Sandaracinobacter sp.
CAGATCGCTGGAATATAGCGCTCTTTCTGCGCCTCGGTGCCGAAATTCAGCAGCAGCGGCGCGCTCTGCCGCTCCGCGATCCAGTGCGCGGCGACCGGCGCGCCCGCGGCCAGCAGTTCCTCGCTGAGCACAAAGCGGGCGAAGTGGCTGCGGCCGCCGCCGCCATAGGCCTGCGGCAGGGTCAGCCCCACCCAGCCGCGTTGCGCCAGATCGCGGGAGAATTGCGGATCGAACCCCATCCACGACCGCGCCAGCCTCGCCGGCGCCATGCCCGCCAGGCGCGCGGCCAGCATCGCCCGCACCATTGGTCTCAGCGCCTCGTCCTGCTCTGGAATGGCAACGGACGAAAGGGGACGGAGCACTTCCATGAAACCACCCAGTTTGAAGAACGGTCGGTCCGTTCCCATGGCATGAGGCCATGGGACCGTCGGGATTCCGCCTTGATTCCTAATGCCGGATCGCCCCGCCGTCGATGGCGAAATCCTGCCCGGCGATCATGCGCGCGCTCGCCGCGCAGACAGGCGCACGAAGCCGTTCCAGGCCCGCCCGAGATCGTTCGTCCGCCCCGCTCGACAACAAGCGTCCGCTCATGCCGTCCGCTCAGCGGCCGCCGAAGCTGGGCGCCCGCCGCTCCAGCATGGCCGCCACCCCTTCGCGATGATCGTCGGTGGAATGGCTCAGCACCTGCGCCAGCACCGCGGTATCAAGGGCGGCGTCGTAGCTGCTGGTGGCGGACTGCCGCAGCAGCGCCTTGCCCATACGCAGGCCATGGGGCGGCAGTTGCGCGATCTGCTCCGCCAGCGCCAGCGCTTCGTCGAGCAGCGCCTCGGCCGCGGTCACGCGGCCGACCAGCCCCCAGCGCTCCGCCGTCGCCGCGTCGATGGTCTTGCCGGTGAACAGAAGTTCGGCGGCCCGGCTCATGCCGATCACCCGCGGCAGCAGCCACGACCCGCCATCGCCCGGAACCAGCCCGACCTTCAGGAAGGTCGCGCCGAACACCGCCCGTTCCGACGCCATGCGGATGTCCGCCAGGCAGGCGATGTCGCAGCCGAGTCCGATCGCCGCGCCGTTGACCGCCGCGATCAACGGCACGTCGAGTCCATAGAGCGCGCGGGTGGCAAGGTGGATCGCCCGCTGATAGTGCCGCCGCACCTCCAGGACCGACCCGGAGAACGGCCCCGCGGCATCCTGCATCACCTTGAGGTCGCCGCCGGCGGAAAAGGCCTTGCCGGCGCCGGTCAGCACCACGCAGCGCACGCCCAGATCGGCGTTGACGGCATCGCAGGCATCGCGGATTTCGATGCCGTCGTCCGGCGCGCCCAGCGCGTTCAGCTTATCCGGCCGGTTCAACCGCAGGATCGCGACCGGCCCGCGACGCTCGACCTCGATTACGCTCATCGAAACACCTTCCCCACAAAGAACTGCCCCCACAAAGAACCGCACGCAGCCAACCCGCCCGGAGTCTGTCGGAAAGGCGTCGTCTGTCTGAAAGGCGCCTGCCTGCGCTTTTCGGACCTGTTCCATCGCCGTCCCGATCACAGCGAAGGCCACGCTGTGGCGGCGAATAGCTGTGGCGGCGAAGGGCGAATCGCGCCTGCCTCCGCGCCGTTGCCATGGCCATGCCCGGCACGCCGCTTTTCGCGGCGACGCAATTGCCTTGCCCGACCGTGCCCCTCCGCCCGGCGCCGGACCAGACAGCGACGATCACCCCGCCGCCTTCGCCGCGCTTGCGCCGTTCGATCCTAGGACGGCCCACCGCCCGGGTCCAGATGAAGTTGCCGGTCAGACGAGCTTCGAGGGCCGCGCGCCACGCTCCATGGCCCTCCTGTCGATCATCGCCGGGCGCAAGCGCCAGCAGACGATGGCCCGCCCACGATGGTGCCCCACGCCCCTGACGGCGCCAGCGACCACGATATTTCTGTCGGCCAGATTCCGGGCGGCCAGATTCCCGTTGGCCAGCGTCGGCGCCAAAGCGTTTAACGCCGCCGTTTACGCCCGAGCCGCCTTCCCGCCAGCGGCATTGCCGGCTAGAACCGGGCCATGGCGTCCGCTGACGACATTCTCGACCTGCTGGTGCTTGGCGGCGGCGTCAATGGCACGGCGGTCGCCCGCGACGCCGCCGGGCGCGGCCTCAAGGTGGCGCTGCTCGAAGCGGGCGACCTCGCCGGCGCCACTTCGTCCGCCTCCACCAAGCTGATCCACGGCGGCCTTCGCTATCTCGAATTCCACGAATTCGCCCTGGTGCGGAAAGCGCTGGCCGAGCGCGAGGTGCTGCTGCGCGCCGCCCCCCACCTCGTCCGCCCGCTGGGCTTTCTGCTGCCGATCGAGGCCGGCAGCCGGCCGCGCTGGATGCTGAAGGCCGGCCTTTTCCTCTACGACCATCTGGCGCGGCGGCGGGAAATCCCCGGCTCCGCCGCCGTCGACCTGCGCCGCGACGCCGCCGGCCCCGCCTTCAAGCGCGAGCTTCGCCACGCCTTCCGCTATTATGATGCAGCGGTGGACGACGCCCGCCTCGTGGTGCTGAACGCCGTCGACGCCAGGCGGCGGGGCGCCGCCATCCACCCGCGCGAGGCAGCGACAAGCGCGCGCCGCAGCGATTTCGGCTGGGAAGTGACGACGGCCAGCGGACGGACGTTCGCCACCCGCGAACTGCTGAACGCCACCGGACCCTGGGCGGAAACCGTGGCGCGCGACCTTCTCGGCATCGCCGAACCGCCACGGCTGTCGCTGGTGCAGGGCGCCCACATCGTCACCCGCAAGGTGAACCGCACCAAAGACGCCTGGCTGTTGCAGCAGCCGGACGGGCGCATCGTCTTCGTCATTCCTTACGAAGGCGAATTCAGCCTGATCGGCACCACGGAAACGCCGGTCGCCCGCCCGGACACACCGGCGATCACCGCCGACGAGGAACGCTATCTGCTGGCGGCCGTCAACCGGGCGCTGGCCCGGCCGATCACCGCCGCCGACATCCACTGGCGCTACGCCGGAATCCGGCCGCTGGTGCTGGAGGAAGGCAAGAACGCCCGCGAGACCACGCGGGAATGGCGCCTCGTCGTCCACGAGGGGATGCAGGCGATGACCGTCGTCGGCGGCAAGATCACCACCCATCGCATCCTTGCCGAAGCGGTGCTGAAAAAGCTGTTCCCCGACACCAGGCGCTGGACCCGCGATGCCACCCTTCCGGGCGGCGACTTCCCGCGCGCAACCGCCACGGCCGGCGGCGACTATGCCCGCTGGCTGGCGGACATCGAGGCGCGCCACCCCGATTACGACCCGTCGATCCTGCGCCGCATGGGCCGGCTTTACGGCACGGACACCGAGGCGCTGCTCGACGCCGGCCTTGGCGACAATCTGGGCGGCCTCTTCGAAGCCGAGTTGCAGCATATGCGCGACCGGGAATGGGCCATGTGCGCCGAGGATGTGCTGTGGCGGCGCACCAAGCTCGGCCTGCACCTGGACCCCGCCGCGAAGGCGCGCGTCGCCGCCTTTTTCGGCGAAGCGCCGCCGCGGGAATATCAGGGGTAGAGCAGCGTCGATTCCCAGCCACCGGACGGATCGGCCACACGGGTGAAGCGGCGGCGGTGATGCTGGCGGCCGGGCCGGTCTTCCCAAAGCTCGATCCAGTCGGGCGCCACGCGAAAGCCGCCCCAGTGCGGCGGGCGCGGCACCCGATCGGGGAAACGCCGGTCCATGTCCACAAGCCGCGCCTCGAAGGTGGCGCGGGCGTCGAGTGGCTGCGATTGCAGCGACGCCCAGGCCGACAACTGGCTTTCCCTGGCCCTGGTCGCGAAATAGACGTCGCTTTCGCTGGCGGCGACCGGCGCCACCGGCCCGGCAACCCGCACCTGCCGTCGCAACGTCTTCCAGTGGAAATCCAGGGCGGCAAAGGGGTTGGCCAGCAATTGCCGGCCCTTGGCGCTGTCCTGGTTGGTGAAGAAGACGAAGCCGCCGTCGTCCACCCCCTTCAGCAGCACCATGCGGACATCGGGGCGGGGCACCCCCGCCACCAGCTCGACCGTTGCCAGCGCGCAGGCATTGGGGTCGTTCGCTTCCGTTTTCGCGGCTTCGGAAAGCCACGCCTCGAATTGCCGGATCGGATCGGTCATGGCATGTTGCTAGGGCCGCCACCATCGGGATGCAATGACCAAGCCGCCGATCATCTTGCCGCAGAGCGCGCCCGGCCCTATATCGCCTGTGGTTTTTTTGCAACAGGCGGCAAGGCGCTGATGGCCGATCTCTATTCCGTGCTCGGGGTGCCGAAGGGGGCCGAGGCCGCCGCCATCAAGCGCGCCTACCGCAAGCTCGCCAAGCAATATCATCCCGACCGCAACAAGAACGACGCGACGGCGGCCGAACGCTTCAAGCAGGTGACGGCCGCCTACGACATCCTCTCGGACGACAAGCGGCGCGGCGCATACGACCGTGGCGAAATCGACGAGCAGGGAAACCCGAAATTCGCCGGCTTTTCCGGCCACCCCTCCGGCCGCCAGGGCCGGGGCCAGTGGCAGCCGGAGGGATTCGAGTTCGGCGGCGACACGTCCGACCTGTTCTCCGAGCTGTTCGGCCGCGCCGGCCACCGGCGCGGCCATCCGCCGCCTCGCAAAGGCGCCGACATTTCCTACCGGCTTGGCGTCTCCATGGCCGATGCGGCGCTGGCCAACAGCGTCCGCCTGACGCTTGCCAGCGGCAAAACCATCGACCTGCGCCTGCCGAAGGGGGTCGAGGAAGGGGCGCGCGTCCGCCTCGCCGGCCACGGCCAGCCGGGGCCTGGGGGGCCGGGCGACGCCATCGTCGAAATCCACATCGAGCCGGACCGCCGCTTCAGCCGCGACGGCGACGATCTTCGCGCCGACATTCTGGTGCCGCTCGACACCGCCGTCCTTGGCGGCCGCCAGCGCGCGCCGACGCCCGAGGGCGACGTGCTGCTGACCATCGCCCCCGGCACCA
>CAYYGQ010000174.1:0-2765 GCA_964471485.1 uncultured Sandaracinobacter sp.
CCCGCTTCCAGCAGGTGGTGGAAGGGGTGCGGGCGGTCGAGCGGCGCCTTGGGCGGAAACCGAAGCTTCTGATCGCCAAGATGGGGCAGGACGGCCACGACCGGGGCGCCAATGTGATTGCGTCGGCCTTTGGCGACATGGGCTTTGATGTGGTGCCCGGCCCCCTGTTCCAGACGCCCGACGAAACCGTGGTGCTGGCGCTGGAGTCAAGCGTCGACATGGTGGGGGCGTCGTCGCTGGCCGCCGGCCACAAGACGCTGATCCCGGAACTGATCCGCGGCCTGAAGGGCGCCGGGCGGAACGACATCAAGGTGGTGGCGGGCGGCGTCATTCCGCCGCAGGATTACGAGTTTCTGCGCGACGCCGGCGTGCAGGGCATTTACGGCCCCGGCACCAATGTCGTCGAATGCGCCGCCGATATCCTCCGGCTTCTTGGCCACAACATGCCGCCGGCGGGGGAATAGGCCGGAATTTGTGGCCGGAATGGCGCACATCGCCGGGAAATGGTGTGTTTTTCCGGCGTCAGGCACTTTGCTTCAAGCGCCGGAGCCTCTACATTGGTGGCGGATATTCCAAGCCAAGGAGAGACGACCATAAGACCGCCGATGTCGAGGCGCCCGATCGGGCCGGCCCCCCAACCGCTGAACGGCCCGCGCTACAATGAATGGATCAACGTGCCGAAGGTGCGGGTGATCGACGAGAATGGCGACAATCTGGGGGTGCTGTACACCCGTGAAGCGCGCGCCATGGCGCAGGAGGTCGGGCTTGATCTGGTCGAGGTCAGCCCCAACGCCGACCCGCCGGTGTGCAAGTTCCTTGATGTCGGCCGCTTCAAATATGAAAGCCAGAAGAAGGCCGCTGCTGCCCGCAAGACGCAAAAGGTGCAGGAGATCAAGGAAATCAAGATGCGGCCGAACATCGACGACCATGATTATGACGTCAAGATGAAGTCGGTGAAGAAGTTCATCGAGGAAGGCGACAAGGTGAAGCTGACGCTTCGCTTCCGTGGCCGCGAAATGGCGCACGGGCAACTGGGCCTGAAGCTGCTGGAACGCGTCCGCGACGACAGCGTCGATTACGCCAAGATCGAGCAGTTGCCGCGCATGGAAGGCCGGCAGATGCTGATGATCATGGCGCCAAAGCCGGTCTGACCGGCGCTGGGCCAAAGCCGGTCTGGCCGGCTGGGCGGTTTGCTAGCCGGGGAACAGCATCCGGCTAAGCGGGGTGGTGAAGGCGGGCGCCAGCAGCAGCAGCATGGCGCCCCTTGCCCCCCAGCGGGTGGAAAGCCACGGCAGCAGCAGCAGCAGGCCGCCAAGAAGCAGCGCGCGGAGCGCCGATGGCGGCGGCAGCGGCGCGCCGTTTCGGATCGACTGCGCGGCCACGGTCAGGAAAAAGCCGGCGTAAAGAAAGCCGCCGGCCGTCGAAAGGGCCGGGGCAAGGGCAGGGATAAGGGTTGGGGCCAGCGTTTCGAAGGGGCGCCACGCCGCGTCCGCCACGGCGCGCGCCACGGCCCAGGGCAACAGCAGCAGCAGGCCGCCGCTGGCGATTTTCGACGGCATGTCGACCCAGGCGCCGCCCCATTTCAGTTGCAGGAAGACGGTCGCCACCAGCAGCATCACCACATAGGGCGCCTGTCGCCGCCAGCGCGGCATGGCCAGCGCCGCC
Organism: uncultured Sandaracinobacter sp.; assembly: GCA_964471485.1. Classification (GTDB taxonomy): domain Bacteria; phylum Pseudomonadota; class Alphaproteobacteria; order Sphingomonadales; family Sphingomonadaceae; genus Sandaracinobacteroides. The sequence goes on from CAYYGQ010000174.1 coordinate 1,666, forward strand.
AGCAGCAGCAGGGCGACTCCAAGGTGCAGCGGCAACAGAAGCTGGGGCAGGTTCATGATCGCTTCACCCTTTGCCGGGGAATGCCGGCCAGGGGAAGCGGCCCTGGGCAGCGGCGAGGGAAGCAGCCCCGGGAAGCAGCGAGGGAAGCAGCGAGGGAAGCAGCGAGGGGTGGACAAGCGCGCGCCGATTGGCTTCTACGGCATCATGCAGAAACTTGGAGAACATCGTTGCAGGATTTCGCATCCGTATCGCGCCGCACGGCGGTGGCGCTGATGGCTGGCGCCTCCGTGATGGCCGCCGCCGGCCGCGCCGCCGGCGCGTCGACGGCCGGCAATCCGCTGCTTGGCGAATGGCGCACGCCGGATGGCGCCCCTCCCTATGACCGGATCGAGGCCAGCCACTATCCGCCGGCGATCGAGGAAGGAATGCGGCAGGCGCGCGCCGAACTGGATGCGATCGCGGCGTCGCCGGCCGCCCCGAGCTTTGAAAACACCATCGAGGCGATGGAGCGTTCGGGCGCGCTGCTGAACCGCGCGCTGATGGCCTTCTTCACCATCGCCCCGGCCGACGGCACGCCGGAAATCCAGCAGGTGGAAGAGGAAATTTCCCCGAAGCTGGCCCGCTTCACCAGCGACACCCACCTTGATCCCAAATTGTTCGCCCGCGTCGACCAGTTGTACCGCAACCGCGACCGGCTTGGCCTTTCCCCCGAACAGGCGCGGCTGCTGGAGATCACCCACCGCCAGTTCGTCCGCGACGGCGCCGCGCTCGATGCCGCCGGCAAGAAGCGCCTTGCCGCCATCGACGAGCGGCTGGCCGCGCTTTCCGTTGAATTCGGCAAGCGCATCCTCGCCGACCAGAAGGCCGGCGACACCCTGCTGGACGAAGCCGAAATGGCCGGGATGCCCGACGATTTCCGCCAGGCCGCCGCCGCCCGCGCCGAGGAGGCCAACGCCAGGGGCCGCTTCCTGGTGACGGCGACCCGCTCGGACTTCGAGCCGTTCCTGACGCTGGCCAGCAACCGGGCGGCGCGGGAAAAGGTCTTTCGCGCCTTCGACGATCGCGGCAACCGTGGCGACGACAACGACACCAACGCCCTC
>CAYYGQ010000174.1:2775-4918 GCA_964471485.1 uncultured Sandaracinobacter sp.
CACGCCGGCGCCGACAACTTCTACGACAGCCCGGAGGCCGCCGAGATGGTGGGCGGGCTCTTCGACGGGCACCCCTGGGGCGGTGGCGGCACCTGGGCGTTCAAACTGGACGAGCCCGGCCACCCGCTCAACCGCGCCTTCGACGATCGCGGCAACCGTGGCGACGACAACGACACCAACGCCCTCATCGTCGAGACGCTGCGCCTTCGCCTCGAACGGGCGAAGCTGCTGGGCTATCGCACCCACGCCGAATATGCCCTGGAAGAATCCATGGCGAAGACGCCGGGGGCCGCCATGGATCTGCTGTTGCAGGTTTATGGGGCGGGGCTTGGCCGGGCCAACGCCGATGGCCTCGAACTGCTGCGGCTGGCGGCCGCCGACGGCATCGCCACGCTCGAACCCTGGGACTGGCGCTATTATGCCGAGAAGGTGCGAAGCCAGCGCTACGCTTTCGACGAAAACCGGCTGAAGCCCTATCTGCCGCTGGAAGGGATGCTGGATGGGCTCAAGGAAACGACGGAGCGCTTGTTCGGGCTGAAGCTGGTCGAGCGCACGGATGTGCCGCTGTGGCGGCCGAACGTCCGCACCTTCGATGTGTTCGAGGCCGACGGCAGCCGCCTCGGCCTGTTCTACGCCGACTGGTTCACCCGCGACACCAAGGCGCCCGGCGCCTGGATGAACGAAATCCGCCTGCAAAACGGCCTGACCGGGGAACGCCCGCAGGTGGTGAACAACGCCAATTTCATACCGCCGGCGGCGGGCGGGCGGGCGCTGCTGTCGTTCGACGACGCCGAGACCATGTTCCACGAATTCGGCCATGCCCTCCATGGCCTGCTGTCGAAGACGCGCTACCCGACGCTGGCCGGCACCAATGTCTATCGCGATTTCGTCGAATTTCCGAGCCAGCTTTACGAACACTGGGCATCCGACCGCTCGGTGCTGGCCGGCCACGCCAGGAACGCCGAGGGCGAGGCCATGCCGGACGAGCTGCTGGATGCCCTGATCCGGGCGCGCACCTTCGGTCAGGGCTATCAGACGGTGCAGCAATTGTCGTCGGCGCTGGTCGACATGGAACTGCACCAGTTGGCCGACATTCCGGCCGACTTCGACCCAAACCGCTTCGAGATGGGAGTGCTGGCGAAATATGAAGTGCCGCACGCCGTCGGCATGCGCCACCGCACGGCGCATTTCGCCCATATTTTCAATGGCGGCTATGCGGCCGGCTATTATGCCTACACCTGGTCGGAAGTGCTGGAGGCCGACGCCTTTTCGATGTGGGAGGAATCCGGCGATGTCTGGAACCGGGAGGTCGCCGACCGCTACCGCCGCGACATTCTGGAAGTGGGCAACAGCCGCGATCCGGCCGACAGCTATCTGGCCTTCCGCGGCCGCATGCCGAACGCCGAGGCGCTGCTGCGCTATCGGGGGCTGAGCGATCGTTGACGGAAAAGAGGGCGCCGGGGTTCCCGGCGCCCTTTTCCTCAGCCCTTTTTCAGATGGCGGCGGCCGAGCAGTTCGGCGATCTGCACCGCGTTCAGCGCCGCGCCTTTCCTTAGATTGTCGGAGACGCACCACAGCGACAGGCCGTTCTCGACGGTCGGGTCGCGGCGGACGCGGCTGACGAAGGTGGCGTAATCGCCGACGCATTCGACGGGCGTCACGTAGCCGCCGTCTTCCCGCTTGTCGACCAGCATGATGCCGGGCGCTTCGCGCAGCAGGCTTTGCGCCTTGGCAACGGAAAGCGGCTGTTCGAACTCGATCGAAACCGCTTCGGCGTGGCCGACGAAGACAGGGACGCGCACGCAGGTGGCCGTCAGCTTGATGTCGGGCGAGAGGATCTTGTTGGTCTCGCTCGCCATCTTCCACTCTTCCTTGGTGTAGCCGTCGTAGCCCGAATCGGCGCCGAGGAAGACATCAATGTGCGGGATGACGTTGAAGGCGATTTGCTTCGGGAACTTCTTCTGTTCCTTCTCGTCGCCGACGAAGATGGCCCGCGTCTGGTTGAACAGCTCGTCCATGCCTTCCTTGCCGGCGCCCGACACCGACTGGTAGGTGGAGACGACGACGCGCTTGATCCTGGCCGCCTCGTGCAGCGGCTTCAGCGCCACCACCAGTTGCGCGGTCGAGCAATTGGGGTTGGCGA
>CAYYGQ010000175.1:0-4900 GCA_964471485.1 uncultured Sandaracinobacter sp.
CGGCCCGCTTGATCGGGCCTTGCCAAATCACGCTGTGCCAGAGCATGGGACGGCGGCGTATTGCATTGCACCATAGTCAGGGATTAACCACCAGTCATGGATATCAGCCAAATTCCCGTCGGCGAAAATCCGCCGCAAGATGTAAATGCCATTATTGAAATACCGATGGGCGGCGTACCGGTAAAATACGAGCTGGACAAGAATTCGGGCGCGCTGTTCGTGGACCGTTTCTTGCACACGGCCATGTATTATCCCTGCAACTACGGTTTTATCCCGCACACCCTTTCGGACGACGGCGATCCGATCGACGTGATCGTCATCGGCCAGGTGCCGGTGGTGCCGGGCGCGGTCATCCGCTGCCGCCCGGTGGGCGCGCTCATCATGGAAGATGAATCGGGCGGGGACGAAAAAATTATCGCAGTTCCGGTGGACAAGCTCCACCCTTTCTATACCAATATCCGCAACTATACCGAACTGCCCGCCGTGCTGATCGAACAGATCGGCCATTTTTTCCAGCACTACAAGGATCTGGAAAAGGGCAAATGGGCCAAGCTTTCGCGGCTCGCCGATGTCGCCAGCGCCGAAGCCATGGTGCAGGCGTCGATCAATCGCTACAAGGCGAAACAGCAACCGGCCGGCTGAGGCTGGAAACGCGCCGCCCGGCGGTTTAGGAATGGTCCCATGAAACCAGTCTCGCACATCTCCGGCCGCGCCGTGCCGTTCGGCGCCGAAAATGTCGACACCGACATCATCATCCCGGCGCGCTATCTGAAATCGCTGACCAGGGACGGCCTCGGCAAGGGCGCCTTCGCCGCGCTGCGCGAAAACCCCGACAATCTGTTCGACCGCCCGGAAAACCAGGGCGCGCCGATCCTGATCGCCGGCGACAATTTCGGCTGCGGCTCCAGCCGCGAACATGCCGCCTGGGCGCTGCGCGACATGGGCTTCGAAGCCATCGTCGCCCCCAGCTTCGGCGACATTTTCTCCGGCAACAGCTACAAGAACGGCCTGCTGCTGGTGCAACTGCCGCAGCCGCAGGTGGACCGGCTGATGCAGGTGGCCGCCGAAGGGCAGCCGATCCACATCGACCTCGAACAGCAGACGGTGACGACGCCCTACCAGGATCGCTTCGAATTTCCGATCGACCCGTTCCGCAAGCATTGCCTGCTGAACGGTCTCGACGAGATCGGCCTCACCGAAGCGATGCGCCCGGAAATCGCCGTCTATGAAACCCGTCTGCAACAACGGCGGCCCTGGGTCGCCGGGGCGGCGCACCGATGAGCAGGCTGCTGCTGCTGCCGGGCGACGGCATCGGTCCCGAAGTGACGGCGGAAAGCCGCCGCGTCCTCGCCCGCCTGGCGCTTCCCGGCCTTCAGGTAGAGGAAGCGCCGTTCGGCGGCGCTTCGATCGATTCCGCCGGCGTGCCGCTGGCCGACGAGGTGCTGGAGCGGGCATTGTCCAGCAGCGCGGTGCTGATGGGGGCGGTCGGCGGCCCCAAATGGGCCGCCGTCCCCTACGATCGCCGCCCCGAGGCCGGCCTGCTGCGGCTACGCGAGGCCATGCAGGTCTACGCCAATCTTCGCCCGGCGCGCTGCTTCCCGTCGCTTGCCCACGCCTCGACGCTGAAGCCCGACGTGGTCGAGGGGCTGGACCTGATCTTCGTCCGCGAACTGGTGGGCGGCGTCTATTTCGGCACGCCGCGCGGCATCGAAACGCTTGGCGATGGCGAACGGCGCGGCTTCAACACCCAAAGCTATACCACGCACGAAATCCGCCGCGTGGCGAAAACCGCCTTCGAGCTGGCGCGCGCGCGCCGCAACAAGGTCTGCTCGGTGGAAAAATCGAACGTCATGGAAGCGGGCGTGCTCTGGCGCGAGGAAGTGCAGAAGCTGCACGACGAAGCCTATCCCGATGTCGGGCTTTCGCACATGCTGGCCGACAATTGCGCCATGCAACTGGTGCGCTTCCCGAAACAGTTCGATGTCATCGTCACCGATAATCTGTTCGGCGACCTGTTGTCCGACCTTGCCGCCATGACCACCGGCTCGCTCGGCATGTTGCCGTCGGCGGCGCTTGGCGACGACGGCCGGCCCGGCCTCTACGAGCCGGTGCACGGCTCCGCCCCGGACATTGCCGGGAAGGGCCTCGCCAACCCCTGCGCCTCCATCCTCAGCCTGGCGATGGCGCTTCGCCATTCGCTCGGCGCGGCCGCCGCCGCCGACCGGGTGGAGCAGGCCGTGGAGCGCGCGCTCGAAGACGGCGCCCGCACGGCGGACCTTGGCGGCCGGCTGTCGACGCGCGAGATGGGCGACATGATCCTCGCCCGCATGGGGTGATGGCCGGAGGATGAAATTCCTTCAGAAATACAGTGCCGGCGTGCTGACGAGAGGGTTTCTCACCGGGCTTGCCTTCATCGGCCCGCTGCTGCTGACGGCGATCGTCCTCGCCTGGGTGTTCGGCCAGTTGATCGGTTTCGTCGGCCCGGAATCCGGCATCGGCCGGCTGCTCACCGCCGGAGGGCGACTGTTCCTCGGCGATCGGACCGATCCGCTGGTCTCCTTCGCGGTCGGCGTGGCGATCGTGGTCGGCCTGGTGACGGCGCTTGGCCTCCTGGTGGAGGACCGGGCGCGCAAGGCGCTGGAAAAATGGGTGGACGGCCTCATTGGCCGCGTTCCTTTCCTCGGCAATGTCTACAGGCCGGTGGCGCAGCTGGTGCGTTCGATGGGCGGCGACCGCGCCGGGCAGATGGCGACGATGGGCGTCTGCCGGATCGAGTTCGGCGGCGGCGTCGAAACCATCGCCTTCCTTGCCTCGGCCGAAGTGTTCGACATCGGCGGCGGCCCGGCGCGCCTTGTGCTGGTGCCGACGGCGCCGATCCCGATCGGCGGCGCGCTGCTGCTGGTGGCGGCGCACAAGGTGCATGTGATTCCCGACATGAAGTTCGACGATCTGGCCAAACTCTATCTCACCATGGGCATGACTCCGCCGGCCAACATGCGCACCGTCGTCTTCGATCCGGCGGTCGTTCCCTGATGTTCTTCGCCCCGATTCTGCTCGGGGCTTGCCCTTTCGCGCCTGCCCGGTTATTGGCGCGGCCCCGGCCGTTTCACGCCGGAAGAACGGGAATGTGGGCGCGTAGCTCAGTGGTAGAGCACTGTGTTGACATCGCAGTGGTCGCAAGTTCAATCCTTGCCGCGCCCACCATTTTCGGGCCATTCGTTTCCGGCCGCGCTTGCTGCTAGGCAGGCCGGCATGTGGACCGAATCGAAGCCATCCATCCTGTTCGTCTGCCTTGGCAACATCTGCCGCTCGCCAATGGCCGAGGGGGCGTTGCGCGCCCGCGCCCGGGCGGCCGGGTTTTCCTTCACCGTTGATTCGGCCGGCACCGGCGACTGGCATATCGGCCGCCCGCCCGACCCCCGCGCCATCGCCACCGCCCTTCGCCATAGCGTCGACATCGGCGGCTATCGCGCCCGGCAGGTGAGGCCTGCGGATTTCCGCCGCTACCAGCGCATCTTCGCCCTCGACCGCAACAATCTCGTCGACCTGGAGCGGCTTCGGCCCGCTGGCGGCCTGGCGGAACTGTCGCTGCTGCTGGATATGGTGGCGGGCCGCGCCGGCGAAGATGTCGCCGATCCCTATTATGGCGAAGAGGCCGGCTTCGAGCGCACCTGGGCCGAGGTGGACGAGGCGGCGCGGGCGATCCTGGCGAAGCTGTCCTGACGCTTGCCGGCTTTGCCCGATGGCCGTTGCGTGGCCGCATCGCCACAGCGGGCAATTTTGGTTAACGCGACGGAATCTGTCGGAATATTTTACATGCCGGACTGAAAGGGAGAGTGGTAATCACTTGATATTACAGCATGATTTATGTTGGCACGATTGTTGCGTCTTAATTCTCCCAGATGCGCTTGTGCATCCCTTGGTCGGAAAGGGAATGGTAAAGTGACGCTCGGAAAAATTCTGTTGGGAGCCGCGGCCGCCAGCGCGCTGGCGCTGCCGATGGCGGGCGCCTCGGCCGCCGTGGTGACGAATTACAACAATTGCACGACCGCGGGCGTGTTCGCGCCCGGCTTCAGCTTTCTGGAGTGCGCCGGCGGCTATGACAAAAATGTGCTGAACGGCAGCGACGACGGCATCGACAGCCAGAAGGATGCGCTCGGCCAGCTCGGTTTCGACACCGTCGGATTCGACTTCAACAGCTTCTTCAAGATCGACAGCCTGAGCGGCGGCAACGTCACCGGCCTGCCGATGTATGGAGAGACCATCTTCGGCATCCACTTCGGCGGTGGCAGCGTTCTTGGCAATGTGACGGCCTTCTACAAGTTCGATGCCGGCGCCGACGGAACGACGACCATTCCGTTTGCCACCCAGGGAAGCTCTGGCTTTGTGCTGTATCAGACCGGCGAACCCGGCGTGCCCGGCGTGCCCGAGCCGGCGACCTGGGCGCTGCTGATTGCCGGTTTCGGCCTCGTCGGCATGGCCTCGCGCCGGCGCGCGCGGCGGCAAGGCGAGCGTTTCATCGCCTGATTTTTGTGCCTGATTTTTGCGAAAGTTGCGGCGGCCCCGTCGGCTGGCTGGTCACTGTCCAGCCGGCGGGGCCGCCGTTTGTTGTATGGCACCGGGCAGGGGTCGTCCTCTCGGGCGCGGCTCAGGCGCGGCGGAACAGCAGCAGCAGATTGTTGGCCGGCATGGCATGGCGTTCCTTGGCAAGCAGGCCGTTCGCTTCGGCCAGCGCCTCCACCTCCTCGCGCTGTCGAAGGCCCCAGGCGCTGTTGCGCGCTTTCAGGTTGGCGTCGAAGGCGAGATTGGATGGGGCGGTCTCGACCCCGTTTTCCAGATAAGGCCCGTAAAGAATTAGCGGCGCCGCTGTGGGCAGCAGGCGCGCCGCCCCCTGCAACAG